>JBDTXP010000043.1:0-14999 GCA_040006135.1 Ginsengibacter sp.
TATGCATTTGTTCAATCAGCCGTAAAGCATGCGTTGGCGCAGTTTAGCATTACTCCTACACTCGACTTTGACCTTGATCCGGTTATTCAAAATTCCGAAGCAGTAAGTCAACCATTTACGGAAGAAAAAAAAATCTCTGTTGCGGGCGGTGACCTTTACAAAACTTTTACGCAAAAACACCAGGCTCATTTTATTGAAAAAAGAAGTGATCTGGCTCATTGGGATACACCTTTTTCTGGACCCGAAAAAACTTTATCTAAGCCGGAAAATTACCAGGTAGAAAAATTTCCTGCAATTGAAACACTAAAGCAGGGAGTCAATGGCCGCACTTTAACAGGCAAAAATATTCAACTTCATCAGTGCTTTATCATTTGTGAAACTGCTGCCGGATTTTTATCGATTCATCAACAAAACGCACACGAGAGAGTTTTATATGAACGATTTACAAATGCATTAAAGGGCAAACCGGTAGTTACACAAAGAAGCCTGTTCCCATTATCCTTTCAGTTGTCGGCCACGGATGCAGTGATGCTGCAGGAGCTGCTGCCAGACCTTGCAATACTTGGTTACCAGGTAGAACCTTTTGGAAATAATACATTCATTATACAAGGATCACCAGCAGATGTCCCGGATGGAAATGAAAAGAATGTTCTTGAAAATATGCTGGAACAGTTCAAGCATTTTAATACAGAAACACATTTTTCTTCGAGGGAAAAGTTGTTGCGTTCATTGGCATGGCAACAGTCTGTAAAAGCCGGCACATCACTTTCCTTCCAGGAAATAGATACCTTGTTGGAAGATCTTTTCAAATGCGAAATCAATAATGTAACACCAAATGGAAAACCTGTATTCTTCGAATTTAAAAAGGAAGAATTAAACAAGATGTTTGGCCGCTGATTAACCTTTCTTAAATCAAATAGAACATATATCTATTGGGCAAATTTTGTACTTTGGTAGAGTTATTCTTAAAAAAATTTCTAAATTAAGAAATAATTTCATGTAAAATATTGAAGTATTTATTTAATTTTTAAAGCCTGTTTCTACGTATTTAATACTAACTGTATGTTCAGAAAGATCGTTGCAAAAAATCTTAATAAAGAAAATGAATTTCGATTTCGGGGCCATGAAGTAAGGCGCATTGAAGCGTTTAGTGATGCGGTTTTTGCCTTTGCAGTTACTTTGCTTATTGTAAGCCTGGAAGTTCCGAAAAATTTTGATGAACTTATGAATACTATGCGTGGCTTTCTTTCCTTTAGTATTACATTCGCTTTGCTTATGTTGGTCTGGTACGAACAAAACATTTTTTTTCGCCGTTATGGAATGGACGATTTGAAAACTGTAGTTTTAAATTGTTCGCTTATTTTTCTTGTACTGTTTTATGTTTATCCTTTAAAATTTCTCTTTTCTGTCATTTTTAATAGTACAGGAGCACCTATGATTATGAGGGAGATGGATATTCGAAATCTTATGCTGATATATGGCGGCGGTTATATTTGTATTTACTTTTTATTTTTTTTAATGCATTTACATGCCTTCAGTAAAAAGGGTGAATTGGAATTAACGCCAGCAGAAGTGTTTGATACAAGAACAACAATATTCAAAAATGCAATACTTATCATTATAGGATTTATTTCAATTGTAGTGGCATTATTATTACAGCCTTTACAAGCCGGTTTTGCAGGAATGGTCTATTTTTTAATAGGTCCAGCTTTTTCTATTTTTTTTAAAATCCGGGCGGCGAAAAAAAATAAATTGTATGGCTCACTTAGTGATGTGTAAAAGAATAAATGCTCTCAAAAATATCAAGTAATTAATTTTTTTTTCACTCTATAAAAAATCAGGCACTTCTTTCCTGGGCTCTTAACCAGCGCTCCGGAATTTCATTATTGCTCGCAGTATAATAATCTTTGATGCTGCAAGGCAACAAATTTTTATCAGGAAGCTGCATCCACCATCTACCGGTTTTTTTACTTTGGAAAAAAACAGTAGGTACATCCGCAAAGGATGTATGAAACTCATTGAACTGATGAAGGTCACCCATCGCGGCCTCCTGCTTATTGCGGCTTTTACCATCAATAAAATACCACATCATTTGCGCGATTTGCTTGGCTGTTAGGCCGTGCGCATCTTTACCGGCATCATACCCATAAATACCAAAAGAAGATAAATTATTGCTCATACCCGCAAACTGAGCAAGGCTGCATGCATCTTCGCCATTAAATCCATTAGGGCTGCAGAGGGAAGCAGGTGAGTCGCCATTTTTTATTGCAGAGATATCAAAACTTACCATATCAGAATTACGAATAATTGGTTCCATTTCTGCAATATCTTCACTGGCTGTACCTACACGAAAACAATCGAAACGCAATTTATCCATTGTTTCAAGAATATGTGGATGTACCAGGTAACTTTGAAAGCCGATATGATTGTAATGTTTTACATAGTTTGGCTCGCCGGTAAGCATTTCCATTAAAAAATTTTCACTTCGTAAATGCGAGTCACTCACAAGGTCTATAGTTGCGTCAATTACGGTGGCTTCTATTAGCTTGTTACTATTTTTATAAGCAGCATACTGCCCTAAAGTAATATCATGCGATCCCCCTAAAATAATCACCTGTTTATTAAGGTTAAGCATTTCTTCAACCACCATTTTTACAGCAAAATAACTATCCTCCGAAGTTGCACCACATTGAATATTTCCAATGTCTGCGATAGTAATATTTTTGTGCCAATGATGTAAACTATAAAACTGTTTACGTACTGCATCGGCACTGTTTATGCCTGTTACTGTTTCTTCCCCCCTGTATTCGTTGATCCCGGTAATAATAATATCAGTGTTTTCCAACTCTGGTAATTGACCTTCATTTACCGAAATGAATCTTCCTATTTGTGCATCATTATATTCCTTATCATCATTAAGCTGTAATTTTTTTACTGGTAATAAAAACTGGTGAAGATCATACATTATAATAAAAATTTTGTGATGGCAAACCTAAGATATTAGTAGCAAGAAGTTGAAGAATTTGGTAGCAAGATATTAGATATTAGTATTAGGAATGGCAAACTAATCTTATATCTCCAATCTCCTCTCTCAAATCTCATATCTCACATCTTATTTCTTTAATTATCTTCGCTCATATGGAAACATTGGTTCAAAAGATAGCTGCTATTACACACGATATTAATGGGTATGAGAATGAGGGTGCCACATCTGCAGAAGAATTTAGAATTAAATTTCTTGGATCAAATGGGAGCGTGAAAAGGATTTTCAGTTTGATGAAAGAAGTAGGGCCTGACGAAAAACGTGAAATGGGCCGGTTATTAAATGAATTGAAATTACTGGCAGAAAAAAAACATGAAGAATTAAATGAATCAGCCACAGAAATATCTGAAAACGAGGAGGAGGTTAATATTGATCTTTCAATGCCTGGAACTCCATTGGCAGTTGGAACGCGACATCCCATTAGTATTATACGAAATAAGATAATAGATATTTTTAAACGTCTTGGATTCGCAGTGGCTGAAGGGCCGGAAATAGAAGACGACTGGCATAATTTTACCGCGCTTAATTTGCCTGAAGATCATCCTGCGAGGGATATGCAGGATACATTTTATGTAAACGCTGATCCCGCATGGATGCTGCGTACACACACAAGTAGCGTGCAGGTGCGTGAGATGGAAAAAGGTGAACTACCGATAAGGATTATTTGCCCCGGCCGTGTCTATAGAAATGAAACGATAAGTGCACGGGCGCATTGTTTTTTTCACCAGGTAGAGGGTCTGTACATTGCAGACAATGTTTCATTCGCGGACCTGAAGCAAACACTTTATTTTTTCGTAAAGGAAATGTTTGGCCAGTCTGTGGAAGTTCGTTTCCGGCCATCTTATTTTCCATTCACAGAGCCTAGTGCAGAAATGGATATCAGTTGCCTTATATGCGGGGGTACTGGCTGCAACGTTTGCAAGCAAACTGGTTGGGTAGAAATTCTTGGTTGTGGCATGGTACATCCCAATGTCTTGGAAAATTGTGGAATTGATTCTAAAAAATATTCCGGCTTTGCGTTTGGAATGGGTATCGAAAGAATAACGATGCTAAAATACCAGGTGAAGGATCTTAGGATTTTTAGTGAAAATGATATTCGTTTTTTAAACCAGTTTGTTAGTGCTGTATAGTAGACTGCCCTGGTTGGTGTCTTCACCAACCAGTCATCAAAAAGGGTTTTTAATTTTTAAAATAAATGCAAGACAATAAAAAGGTGCTTGTTGTGTGTGGTGCCGGTACAATGGGTAGTGGTATTGCACAGGTTGGCGCGCAAAACTTATTTTCTGTCGTCCTGTTTGATATTAACGATCAATTTTTGGAAAAGGCAAAAAAACAAATTGAAAAAAATCTTCAATATCTCGTAGGTAAAAATAAAATAACGGAGAAAGATAAAATTGAAATGCTTTCCAAAATACATTTTACCTCTTCGTTAAATGATTGCGTAGGTGATGTAATTATAGAAGCAATTGTAGAAAAGATAGCAGCAAAAATTTCATTGTTCAACGATTTAGCTGCAATAAATAACCCTGATACGATCCTTGCCAGTAACACTTCTTCTATCTCAATTTCAGATATTCAAAAAGAAATTTCCAATCCATCCCGTGTTGCAGGCTTGCATTTTTTTAATCCTCCTTATATCATGAAATTAGTGGAGGTAGTGCAGGGCGAACTTTCATCGGATAAAACTATAAACGAGCTCAAAGACCTATGTAATCAGTTAAAAAAACTTCCGGTGGTTTGTAAAGATTCCCCGGGATTTATTGTAAACAGGGTAGCGCGTCCTTACTATCTTGAATCTTTAAAAATTGCAGAAACTGGTTTGGCTTCTTTTGAAGATATTGACAAAGCTATGGAAGCTTGTGGTTTTAAAATGGGACCTTTCAAATTGATGGACATGATTGGCAATGACATCAACCTCGCGGTAAGCGAAATTGTATATAATGCATTTAACAAAACGCCCAGGTTTAAACCATCATCTTTACAAAAAGAAAAGGTGCTAAAGAATGAATTGGGCATTAAAACAGGCAAAGGATTTTATAATTATTCCTGACACTCAACATACAAACCTTACTTGTCTTAATGGAATCAATAATTTCTCCGGCAATTAAAAATAAAGTGCTTGTAACCGGAGCCTCCGGATTGTTGGGTGAAGAATTAATAATACAGTTATTGAATAATGGGCAGGAAGTAATTGCACTTGTTCATAACAATCCTATTAAAATAAAGAATCCTTTATTGCAGGTGATACAAGGTGATATTTTTGATGTCATATTGTTAGAGGATCTGGCAGCGCAAGTGCAGCAGGTATATCATTGCGCAGGAATTGTTGCTTTTTCTGCAAAGCAAAAAGAACAAATGATAAGAGTAAACATTGAAGGAACCGCCAATGTAGTAAATGCCTGTATTACAAATAATAAAATAAAATTGGTGCATGTGAGTTCTGTTTCTGCACTTGGCAGGATTCGCGAGGGAGAGAAGATCAATGAGAAAATGAACTGGACTGAAGAAACCAGCAATAGTTTTTATGGACATACAAAATACCTGGGCGAAATGGAAGTCTGGCGCGGAATCGCGGAGGGCTTGAATGCAGTAATTGTAAACCCAACAATTATTTTAGGTGGCAATAAATGGGATTCTGGTTCTATGGCGATTTTCAAAACAGCTTTTGAAGAATTTAAATATTATACCGAAGGAGTATCTGGTTTTGTAGATGTGCATGATGTGGCGGAGGCAATGATGCTTTTGATGAACAGTAGCATATCAGGTGAACGATTTATTTTAAGTGGCGAGAATAAGGCCTATCGCGATGTTTTTTCATTGATAGCAACCAGTTTTAAAAAGCGACCTCCGTATAAAAAAGTTACACCCGCTTTGGCAGATTTTGTGTGGCGCTTACAGGCAATAAAATCTTTCATTTTTGGAACTAAGCATTTATTAACAAAAGAAACAGCTAGAACGGCCCAGGCTAAAGTATATTTTAACAATCAGAAAATACTAAATGCACTTCCAGGTTTTACTTTTACTAAGATTGATGAAACGATAAGAAATTCGTGTGCCGATATTTCTGAGAATTACCGCTTATAAAACATACTTATGAAAAAATTAAAACTCAGATTATTATTTAAGGCTGTATTCATTTTAATTATATCAGGAGTTGTTTTTTCAAATGCCAAAATTTTAAATGCACAGGCTCGTGAAGGGTATGTGGTTAAGGGAAAAGTGATCGACCAGGTTTCAGGTATACCATTACAAGGGGCTTCTGTATTTGCACAAAATACTACACTCGGGGCGGCTACAGATGCAGAAGGTAAATTTGCTATATGGCTTCCGGAAGGTGGATATGATCTGGCAATTACTTATACGGGCTATGAATCAGAAAGCAGGCGTATAAGCAGGTCCTCATCTTCAGAAGAAATAGTTTTTACATTGGCACCGAAAGAAAAATCATTAGAGGTGGTATCTGTTACTATAAGCAATGAGGTAAAGAACGGATGGGAAAAATATGGAGAATTTTTCAAAGAAAATTTTATTGGTCAATCAGCCTTCTCCAGGCAATGTGTTGTAGAAAATCCGAATGCCCTGCATTTTTATTTTAGTAAAAAACGCAATCGTTTAAAAGTTACATCAGATACTCCGCTGGTAATCAAAAACTATGCATTGGGTTATAAAATTAATTTCGCAATCGATTCTTTCGTTAATGATTATGGAACCCATACTTCCTCATTTGTCGGATACCCGGTATTTGAAGAAATGAACGGTGATTCTTTACAAATGAGCGTATGGAATCAAAACAGGAGTAAGGCTTATAATGGTTCTTTACTTGAATTGATGCGGAGCATCTATGCAAAAAAAATCCTTGAGAATGGATTTGAAATGCAGTTTATAGTTACTAATAATGGTACTGAATATCCAATTAAATTATTAAATCTTTATGGTGCTTTACACTACGAAATGGATGATAGCACAGGCATAGTTGAAATAAATCCTGTTCAGCGCGAACTCGCGGTAATCTACAACCGCGAGCATCCGGAAGCAACTTATGAAACAGTGGATTCTGCAGATGGGAAAAAGAATTTTCAATTATCAACGATAACTTTTGCAGCAGGCGAATCAATCATCATTGAGAGCAATGGATATTTTTATGACCAACAGGATATTATCACTAATGGATACCTGGCTTTTAAAAAGGTAGGAGATATGTTGCCGTATAATTATGTTGTAGAAGTTGTAGTTGACAGACCACCAAAGACTGTTATCACTAATAGCGAGTCTAACTAAAGTATTTGATTTTTTTTTGTCTTCAGTTGGTAGTTTATCAGAGTCGGATTTGGAGTCGTCTGTGGTCGGTTGTCTGTCGTCCTTTCTTTACATCTTCCTGATTTTCTCCCAAATTTCCGGTAACCGCTTTATCAAAACGAGTTCTTTTCTTTTGCTCAAAAAATCCTGCAATGGCGTGCCCCAATAAGTTTTATTTCCTTCAATATTGGTAGCAACACCTGACTGTCCCATTACCACCGCATTTTCGCCGATGGTGATTGTTTTGTTTACTCCCACCTGGCCCCACAGAGTAACGCCATCCAATAATGTTGTACCTCCGGCAATACCTACCTGCGCAGCAATAAGGCAGTTTTTGCCAATCGAAACGTCATGGCCTACGTGAATAAGATTATCTAATTTAGTGCCTTTACCAATAATTGTTTTATCTGTTACACCACGATCAATGGTACAGTTCGCGCCTATTTCCACATCATCTTCAATTACCACGATTCCACAGCTTTGCATTTTTTTGTACCACACCGGGCGATTCTTTTTAGAATTAAAATAAAATGCGTCACTGCCAATTATTGCTCCTGAATGAATCGTCACATTTTTGCCAATTTGTGTATCATCATATAATACTACCCCCGGATGTATCACACAGTCTTTTCCAATAGTTACATTATTTCCAATAAAGACATTAGGCATGATGATCGTATTGTCACCAACCGAAGCACTATCACTTTTCAATTTTTGTGAAGCGATGAAGGGCTTAAAATGATTTACAATTTTCAGGTAACATTCAAAAGGATTATCGTTGATCAATAGTGTTTTCCCTTCAGGCGGCGACACCTCATTGCTATTAATTATTATAAAAGTTGCAGGTGATTTAAAACACACATCATAGTATTTCGGATGATCCACGAACACAATGTCACCTTGCTTTACTTTATGTATTTCATTGATGCCTGTAGCGGCAGATTGCGGATCTCCGACAATTTTAGCATCAATCAATTTAGAAAGCCATGCTGCCGTAATAGAAGAAGGGAAGTCCATTTTTTTTAGTAAAGGTATATGGGAAAAGTAAAAAGTGATCCTTCGATCACAGATCACTGTTTTTAAGGAGGCTCAAGATTATAAAGAAAGAAATAATAAAAAGCAATCCAGTGTCTATTATTTATGGAGTTTTAAATCCTTGTTTATGAATATTTTTCCAGGTAACTTTTATAGTTTGCGCATAATATATATAAAAGGATTTCGTTTTTAGGAGGCATTATATTTTTTTTCATAAAATTCATTGCCCTTATCCACAGCACAAAAAAAATTTGTTGATAAAAAAAAGTAAAATATTTTTTCTATTAGCAAAAATTCTTTTTAATATTGTGTAAGGAAATTTTCCTGTACTTACTAACCCATCCATATAACAAGGCCCGTTCAATTTTTTTTGACGGGCTTTATTATTTTTTTTAATCTTTTTTTTTGTCAGCAAATAATTATTTTATTGTTTATAAACCGTTCATGGTTCTTTGCCAATTCACAAGTGAAGATGAAAAAAAGACGCTCGCAGATTTTTTTTCATTGCCGCCAGGAGTCTATCCTGTAGGGCGTTTGGATTATGATAGCGAAGGCCTCTTAATACTTACCGATGATAAAAAACTAAACGCGCTTTTGCTCTCTCCCCAATACAAACATGAACGTGAATACTATGTGCAGGTGGAGGGAGAAATAATTAGCACAGCCATTGAAGAATTATGTAATGGTGTAAATATTAAAATTAAGAGCGGAAATTATTTTACAAAAAAATGTTCTGTAGAAAAAATAAAAACCCCGAATGTTCCGGAAAGAGTTCCTCCGGTTCGGTTTAGAAAAACTGTTCCGGATAGTTGGATCAAAATTATTTTAACAGAAGGAAAAAACAGGCAGGTACGAAAAATGACAGCCTCGGTTGGCTATCCAACCCTTCGACTCATTCGTAACCGGATTGAATTAATTTCATTACACAGCATGCAGCCTGGGGAATTGAAAAAACTATCTCAACAAGAATTGTATAACTTGCTGAAAATAAAATAGCGTACATGGTAGCTTCAATGACCGGCTTTGGAAGAGCAGAGCAATTAATTAAAGACAAAACTTATTTGGTAGAAATTAAATCCCTTAATGGCAAGCAGCTGGATATCAATTTAAAAATTCCTCCATTGCTAAAGTCTTATGAATTAGATATAAGAAATTTACTGCAGGAAAGTTTATTACGTGGCACAATTGAATGCCTCATAGTAATCAGGCAAAATGGCGCTTCTAAACCAGTAGTAATAAATACTGATCTTATAAAAAGTTATTACAGGCAAATAGAGCAATTGGCAGGCGAACTGCATATAGATACAAATGCGGTCTTATCTTCTTTATTAAGACTGCCTGAAGTGGTAGCACCGAGCAATGAAGTATTGAATGATGAGGACTGGGCAGATTTAAAAAATGTAATTTCAGCAGCGTTGGAAGAGTTAAATATTCATCGCCGGGAGGAAGGAAAATCTCTTGAAAAGGAATTAAAATTGCGCATAAAGAATATTGAGGAAAATGAAAAGAAAATTTTAGAGCTAGAGCCTCAGCGTAGAATAAAAATGAAAGCCAACCTTGCACAAACACTGGAAGAAAGTGCAGGCAAGGAAAATTTTGACCCTAATCGTCTTGAACAGGAGATCATTTATTATATTGAAAAAATTGATATTCGGGAAGAGCAGGTACGTTTAAGAAATCACTGCGAATATTTTTTGCAGATATTGGAGGATGATGAAATTACCAAAGGAAAAAAACTGGCATTTGTTACTCAGGAAATTGGCAGGGAAATAAATACTACCGGTTCTAAAGCTTACGATGCAGATATTCAAAGATGTGTAGTACTAATGAAGGATGATCTTGAGAAAGCAAAGGAGCAGATTTTTAACGTGCTATAATTATCGTGTGAATCAAAAAAAATTTAATTGTCATTAGTGAAAAGAATAATTATTTGTTTAAGCATTATTTTATGCGTCTCTTCCTGCGCTAAAATAGATCTTTTCGAAAAACAACAATCATTGCCTTCGCAACAATGGTTTTATGCTGATGTTCCGGGGTTTACGTTTAATATCAAGGATACGACCGCAGCTTATTCTATCTATATTGTCATCAGGCATAATGATCAATATCAATACAATAATTTATGGATAAGACTGGGTTCCAAGGCGCCCGGTGATAGCACACGTTTTCAGAATATTAATTTGAAACTTGCCTCTGATGCCAAAGGATGGGATGGATCCGCTATGGATGATATTTACGAAGTAAGAAAATTAATTTCGCCTGGTCCAATTCATTTTAATAAGGCCGGTGATTATTTTTTTTCAATATCGCAGATTATGCGTGAAAATCCATTGAAGCATATTACTAGTGTTGGCCTGCGTATTGAGAAGATGTCCGGCAATTGAGCCTAATAAATGCCATAAAAATAAATTTGTGAATACTGAATTTAAATCCAGGCCTCTTCGGTTTATTTATTTAGTTTATTGGTTTCTTCTTGCCTATATAATAGCGGCACTGGTATTTTGGTTTGTGGAACTTAATGAACAGAATAATGAACTCTCACGCCTTAGGATGGATTTAATTGATGTAGATGATTCATTGCATTTACAAAAAATGATGTCACTAAAAAGTGCATATCATAGAAATGAAATGCAGTTTATAGGAGAGGGGATTACATTTTTATTTTTAATAATCGCAGGGGCAGTTTTTGTTTTTCGAATGATAAACAGGCAATTAAATCAATCAAGGCAGCAACAAAATTTCATGATGGCTATAACGCATGAATTAAAAACACCTATAGCCGTTACGCAGCTGAATCTTGAGACAATGCAGCGACGAAAACTCACTGATGATCAGCAGCAACAATTAATAAATGCGACATTAGAGGAGGCTTCGAGGCTTAATAATTTGTGTAATAATATACTTTTATTGGGCCAGCTAGATGCAGGAGGTTACCAGGCGAGCTTTGAAAAACTTAACCTTTCGCAACTTGCTTCTGATTGTGTAGATGATTTTATGATTCGTTATCCGGGACGTAATATCGAATTGAGTATCGATGATGAATACTTTATTTATGGTGATAAACTTTTATTACAAATCGCCATTAATAACCTTGTGGACAATGCACTAAAATATTCTGAAACAGAAGATTCAATCATTATTAAATTGCTGGCGGATACAAAATGGATAAGACTGCAGGTAAAAGATGAAGGTGAGGGCATAAAACCCGGCGATAAAAAAAAGATTTTTCAAAAATATTATCGTGCTTCCCACAGACAAACAAAAGGTACCGGATTGGGACTTTATATAACAAAACAAATTGTTAAGCAACATAGAGGAGACATCTTCATGACAAACAACAATGGCCGTGGCAGTATTTTTGAAATTGATTTAAAATATTTTTAAAACGACAAATACATTATGGCAAAGAAATTATCCATTTTATTAGTAGAAGATGAAGCAAACCTGAGGAGCACTCTTAAATTAAATTTTGAAATGGAAGGTTTTGAAGTGACGACCGCCAATGATGGCGTAGCTGCATTAAAGGCTGTTCAACAGGAATATTTTGACCTCCTAATTCTTGATGTAATGTTACCTGAAATTGATGGAATTACTGTTTGCGAGAACATACGCTTGAGCAATACAGAAATGCCTATATTGATGTTAAGTGCTAAAAATCAAAGTGCTGACCGGATCCTTGGGTTGAAAAAAGGAGCCGACGATTATCTTACCAAGCCGTTTAGTCTTGAAGAACTTTTGATTAGAGTAAATTTATTGATCAACAAAAGCAGGCTTATTTCTGCTAAAACACCGGTTGTAGATGAATTTAGCTTTGGTAAAAATGGAATCAATTTCAAATCCCTTGAATGTACAAATAAGAATGGCGAAATGATGCCCTTAACGAAAAAAGAAGCAATGCTTTTGAAATTACTTATTGAAAATAGAAACGAGGTGGTGCCAAGAGAAAAAATATTACAGGCTGTGTGGGGCTATAATGTTTATCCAACTACTAGAACCGTAGATAATTTTATTCTTAATTTTAGAAAATATTTTGAAGAGGATAGCCGTAATCCAAAATATTTCCATTCTGTAAGAGGCGTTGGATATAAATTTACTTATTCGTAGTTTTTTGGCACTGCTTATCCAGTAGTGCTATTACATCCATTCCGTTATCATACATTGTTTCCATTTCATTTTGGCCTAAGGCCCGGGAATAAAGATTCAATTCTATTTTTTCTAAAAGCTTTTGAATCAAAAGAGATGTGCTCACTTGCACATTACATTTATCTAACTCTTCCAATATTCTTTTTTTCGTAAGCTCGGTTTTAGGAACGTTTAGTTTAGAGCAGAAATAATCGAAAAGAGAATTACGTAAAGCCGGATAAAATCCATTGGTGTCATTATCAATCATTCTATCATAGGCTGCTGATAAAGGATTTTGATTTTTAAGATATGTTTCGTCGGATTTGTCATTATCAGCTTTTAAAAGCCGGCTCTTTTTTTCAGCCAGGGCTTTTTTATTTCTTCGGTTTATCAAATTCCAAAATAGCAGTCCAATTAAAATAATAAAGGCTCCTGCAAGCCAAATAAAATATCGCGGTGGAAATTCTTCAGCCGATGTTGGTGCATGCAATCTTTTTAGTATAGAATTTTTATTTGTTGAACCTTTCGTTACGTGAAGCTTGAGCGGCAGAGAGCGAATAGTT
Organism: Ginsengibacter sp.; assembly: GCA_040006135.1. Lineage (GTDB taxonomy): Bacteria > Bacteroidota > Bacteroidia > Chitinophagales > Chitinophagaceae > Ginsengibacter. The sequence continues at coordinate 13,060 of JBDTXP010000043.1, forward strand.
TTATATGATTTGGTTGAAGGATCAAAATAGGAAAATGAAATACTATCTAAAGTGAAGTCACCACTATGATTTGCAGTAAATGGAAATTCAAAAATCTTTGACCCGGTTAAAGGAACTTGCGTTTTGTCGGTTTGATCTGTGATTTTAGGGTCATATCCATCAATACCAGTTGGCCATTTTATTATAGGTGCGTTAATAAGGTTAAGATTTCCGGAACCAGAAATTTCTACCATCAAATTGCCTGCTCCATCGGTTGATATTATATCTTTTTCAAGTGATGATGAAATTTTAAATTTTCCAACAGCGCCTTTAAAATCTTGTGGAATTTCTTTATCCGGCAGCGGACTTACATCTATTGTTACAGGCGCACTCTTTATAATTACTTTTTCATCTACAACGGCCTCAGAGGGGGCCATGTTTAATGCAAAATCCTGCATTAAGGAAAGAAATGAGCCACCACTCATTGATTGCGCATAAGATGCTTTTATAAATGTAACATCGTTGCTGGCTACGATAGGGGTTAGAGTAAATTGTCCGGCCTGCATTGGGTATAACTGAACTTTTCGTAAAACGTAAACATTGAATGGTTTGCCATCTAATTTTTCGATAGTTCCAGCATTATTGGTAGGTAATTCACTTACTGAAAAACCATTGAACGAAGGTGCATCTGTTATAGACGTTTCCGATCTGAGCCTTGTAAATAATTTATAAGATGCCGTAATAGGTTCACCTACAAAACATTTATTTTTATTTACTTCTAATTTTACAAATAGATTTCTTTTTATTTTTTCTGAAGCATTCTCGCCGGGTTTTAAAATATAATCATCAAATACAAATTCCGGCCGGCTTGCATCGATATTTGCGCCATTTGAAAATGGAGAAAAAACATTTGCCTGATTGTTAGTGTTATTATTTGAAGAAGTATTCGTGACATTAATAGTAACCGGTGCTGTATTAAAATCCTGGCCATCGGCGCGTGCATGTGCACTGCCAATAATCAATCTACCTGCAGTGAGGGGCCTTAAATAAAATTCCAGCGCAAAATATTGCGTTACATAATTTTGATTTTTGCCGGAGATGTAGGTACTTCCGCTTTGTTGATTTGGACCACTTACAATTTCAAAATTTTTAAAATTAGGAGGTGCAAATGTTTCTACATCGCGGGCATTATCAAGACGAAACTGAATTTGTAAAATATCGTTTTTACCAATTGTTTTTTGTGGGCAAATCACAGAAAACTTTGTTTGAGAATAAGCCCCGGCTGGCCCGATTGTGAAACCAATTAGCAGTAAAAGTGTAAAATAAGAAGTGAGATATTGTAAAGTTCTCCTCATGGCTCCTAATAAGTAAGCAGCAAATTTAGGCGTATAAGCCTTTAAAAAAAGGTTATAAGTGTTTATGAAACAATAGGAAAATGTGAAAATGAGTAAATGAACTAACTGGAAAATGTAAAAAGAATCAACTAATTCTAAACGAAACATTTAATCAGGATTACTTCTTCAGTGGGTAGGTGTTTAAATATCCCCACCTATTGGCCGAACAACTATTTCTTCAACACAAGCTGCGGTAGATAAATTAGAAGCCGTAAATATTAATTCAGCAATATCATTGGATGCAATTATAGTTTTTTCTTCAATACCTGCACCTTCCCATGAATCTGTAAATACCGCTCCGGGATACACAGCTGTTACTTTTATGTTCGCAGGTTTTAATTCTTCACGAAGATTTTTACTGAACCCCATTAAAGCAAATTTACTAATGCTATAAGAGCCACCGTTTGCATATGCCTTTAATGAGGCAATGGAACATAAATTAAAAATATGGCCACTTTTTTTAGCCATCATAGCTGGTAATATTGCACGAGTAAGATAATAGGCACTGTACAAATTATTTTCGATCATTGCTTCAAGTGTACCACTCTCTTCATTATAAATACTGCC
>JBDTXP010000044.1:0-14673 GCA_040006135.1 Ginsengibacter sp.
TAATGATTTTATAAATGTTTTAAAGAAATATTCTTTCCATAATTACCGAAGCATTGAAGATACTAGCCCGGCATTCAAGAAATAAATGTATATTTTTGTAAGCGACTTAGAAAGCAATTTGCCTTTAAAAAAATTAATCATACTAATTAAACTATTACCAAAAAATAATGAAAAAATTATTGGTGACCTCCACATCGTTTCTGTTTTTGATTCTTTGCACTTCGTTGCAAACATTATCTTTAGCTTCTCCGAATGCTGATCCTATAAAAAAAGTGGTAAAAGAAATAGCGAAAGCAAATATTTATGAGTATACAACCATTTATAAAAAAGATGGGGTATTAACGGAGCAAATGATCCAGTATAAAATTCTTCAACAGTTAGCATCTCCTGAAAGACTGATTTCAATAATAAAAAAAGAAAAAAATGCCGTTGTACGTTTGTACGCCTATATGGCACTTGTAAGTTCTTTAAAATCTGTACCACCTGATATTTTAGAGAGAATGAATAATGATCAAACTGAAGTGCGAACAAGTCATGAAAATATTTCAGGCAGCGAAACCGTAGCCACCATCGCAAAGACATTCTTGTATTAATACCCACTTTGCCAATACATTAATTAATAGATCAATTTAAAATATGCTTTCAATATTTCTTAACCACCAATGGAAGTCTTTCTGGCGCGGCCGAAATAAATCCGGTGCGATTGTTACCCGCATCATCATGGGGTTTTTTATTTTATATTTCATTGTGTTGGCAGTCGGGGCAGGATTATTTATGGAAAATATTATCAAAAATATATTCCCGGGAAAAGATCCTATAACTGTGTTTAACGGGTTTATCCTTTATTATTTTATGGCCATGTTTCTTATGCGCATACAATTGCAGGAACTACCAACTATGAGTATTGTACCGTATCTCCACTTAAACATTTCAAAGAATAAGCTCATAAATTTTTTAAATATAAAGTCACTCTTTTCTGCATTCAATTTTTTACCTCTCATCATTTTCTTACCATTTATATTTACACGTATTGCTCATACAGAAGGTAGTTTGGTTGCAGTACTTTACGCGATCATTATTATTTTCATGGTGCTATTGAATAATTTTTTGGTTCTTTTTCTGAAACGAAAATCTATTAGCAATGTGCTTTATGTCTTTATCGGAATTGCAATTGTAGTTGGCTTCGCAGTCCTTGAATACTTTAAAATAATCTCACTTTCCGCTGCATCGGATTTTTATTTCAGATCGCTTTTAATGCTACCCTGGCTGGCTTTTATCCCTGCGTTACTTGCTATCTCAATATTCTATATTAATTCTACTTATCTGCGCCATAATCTTTATACAGAAGAATTAAGTAAAAAGAAAGAGAAGAAAGTAAGTACTGATTATCCCTTTCTCAATCGCTTTGGAGATGTTGGAACATTAGCAGCACTTGAGCTTAAATTAATTTTAAGGCATAAGCGTTCAAGGACATCACTTATCATGGGATTTATTTTCCTGGCATATGGCTTCCTTTTTTATAAGCCGGAAATGATCAATGGCAATAAATTTTCTTACATGCTTTTTGCTGCAGTTTTTATGACAGGAATTTTTTTGGTAAGCTATGGGCAGTTTATGTTTGCCTGGCAAAGCGCCCATTTTGATGGTCTCATGGCGAATAAAATTGATTTTAAAAAATTCATTAAGGCGAAATTTTTACTTTTCACTCTAAGCAGCACATTGATCACCCTTTTGTCTGCTTTCTATGGGTTCCTGAGCTGGAAGCTGGTGTTCATGCAATTTGCCGTCTATTTTTATATTATAGGTTTTGGAACAGTGCTGGTTTTGTTTATTGCCTGTATGAATTATAAACGGCTGGATATTACAAAAAGCGGAAGTTTCAATTGGCAGGGAACAAGTGCAGTTCAAATGATCATGGCATTCCCTTTAATTTTAATTCCATTTATAATTTACTTGCCTTTTGGTATCTATAATCATCCATTCTCAGGCCTGATCGCCATTGGTATTTTTGGAATAATTAACTTACTTCTCAGAAATATTTGGGTCAACTATATTACTAACCGGTTTGCCGGGCATCGTTATAAAATTGCAGAAGGTTTTCGACAATAATTACAAAAAAAAATAAGTATAAATGATCATTGAAATTAATAATTTATCAAAGATTTATAGCGGCAAAAAGGTCGTGGATATTCCATCACTCACCATTAATAAAGGCGAGAGTATTGGCCTTGTCGGTAATAATGGTGCTGGAAAAACTACATTATTTCGAATGATACTGGATCTTATTCGCAGTACGGAAGGAAATATTCTTTCCAAAGGTGAAGATGTTTCCAAAACGCAAAAATGGAAAGATTATACAGCTTCTTACCTGGATGAAGGGTTTTTAATTGATTACCTTACTCCCGAAGAATATTTTCAATTTATAGGTAGTCTGCATGACCTTTCACAAGCCGATGTAAATACTTTTCTCCAGGGCTACACTGAATTTTTTAATGGCGAAATTTTAAAAAGTGGAAAATACATCAGGGACTTTTCAAAGGGCAATCAAAATAAAGTGGGTATTGCCGCCGCTTTTTTACAAGCGCCTGAGATTTTAGTTTTTGACGAGCCCTTCGCCAACCTTGACCCTACCACGCAAATAAGATTAAAAACACTATTACGAAATTTAAAAGGATCTGTCACCACACTTATCTCAAGTCATGATCTTAACCACGTAACGGAAGTTTGTAATAGGATCATCCTCTTGGAAAAGGGAAAAATAATTAAAGATTTTATCACCAATGAACATTCACTAAAAGATCTTGAGACTTATTTTTCTGAATAAGTAACACACCTATTTTTTTTGCTTTAAATATTTGTTCAATTTTTGAAATTCACATCATTAATATTAACGTCATTCAAGAATTACACTTCTTCGATATTCAATTTTGATCACAGAATAGTAGGGATATGTGGCCATAACGGAAAAGGCAAGACCAATTTAATTGATGCATTACATTATTTATCCTTCACCAAAAGTTATTTTTCGAAGATCGAAAATGGTAATGTTCATTTTAATTGTGATGGGTTTCGCCTCCAGGGAAAAATTGAGACTCATTTGCGGGAGCATGATATCACCAGCGTCTACAAACTTCCAACAGTCAAAGAATTTTACCTGGATGAGGTGGCATATGAAAAGTTTTCCCATCATGTCGGGAAGTTCCCCTGCGTAATGGTTGCGCCTGATGATATAGAGATCATAACAGGACCCGGCGAACTACGGAGGAAATTTTTGGACATGCTTATCAGCCAGGCGGATCCCGATTACCTTCAAAACCTGATAACTTATAATAAAGTATTAGCTCAAAGAAATAGCTTTCTAAAGCAGGAGAATTCTAAAAATTATTTTAATAATAATTTGTTAGATGTTTTTGATGAGCAATTGGTTGCGCCTGCAGGGTATATCCACTCAGCAAGAAAGAAATTCAGCCTTGAATTATTTCCTCTTATTAATCATTTCTATAAAACTATTTCGGGTGATAAAGAAATTATTAGGATTGAATATAGCAGCATGCTCAATCAAAATAATTTTGCTGAATTATTGATCGCTTCACGACAAAAGGATAAGCAATTACAAAGAACCAATGTGGGTATCCACAGGGATGATTTGATCTTTTATCTTGATCAATCAATTTTTAAAAATGTTGCATCCCAGGGCCAGCGAAAAACGCTATTATTTGCAAGTAAGCTGGCCGAATTTGAAATTTTAAAAAAAATAAAAGGTTTTGCTCCCGTGCTATTATTAGATGATGTTTTTGAAAAGCTGGATGAAAAGCGAATGAAAAACCTGCTTACCTATGTTTGTAAAGAAAATGACGGCCAGGTATTTATAACGGATACACATAAAGAAAGATTAATTGAAGCGCTTGAGGAATATAAGCATGATGTGCAGGTCGTTGATTTAAACGAGTTGATTATTTAATTATTTGTAATTGAATTGTTGAACTGTAATATTGTTTTAGCTAAAATTTGCTGATTTTTAAATTGTGCAGAAATAAGATTAATAGAGTTTAATTTTCAACACTTTATCCTGATTATGAATCAATAATTCAATAATTTTACCACCTAGGTATAATGATTTTTTACTTTTTATTTTTTCTTCAATGGAAATTTCTCTGGGTGATGCATTAAAAGACTTTATTAATAAGAGCCACCTCAAAAGTGGTGTGCAAGCCGTGCGCATTAAAGACGCCTGGGAAAAGATAATGGGAAAGACAATCGCTAATTATACAGACAATATTCAGATAAGCAACGGCATACTATTTATTACTACTTCAGTAGCGCCTCTAAAAAATGAACTCATTTATCAGAAAGAACAAATCATTAAAAGGGTAAATGAAATGATGGGTGAGCGTGTAATAACTGATGTGGTTGTAAAATAAATTATTTGTACAACCTGATACGTGGATCAATAATTCCATAAAAAACATCGGCCAGGATATTGACGATTATAAAAATCGTAGCTGCAAAAAGAACGGACCCCATCACTACAGGGTAATCCAATTTCTCCAAAGCATCAACAGTCACCTTGCCAATTCCTTTGTAGCCGAAAATGTATTCAACAAAAAAGGCGCCTGCAAGAAGCTCGGCAAACCAACCGGTTATAGCTGTGACAACAGGATTCATTGCATTTCTCAAAGCATGCCCAAATACTACCTGGTGTTTGCTTAAACCTTTTGCATAAGCAGTTCTTATAAAATCCTGCTTAAGAGTGTCCAACATTGAACTCCTAGTAAGTTGGGTAATTATTGCCAGCGGCCTGATTCCTAAAGTGAGTGCCGGTAAAATTAAATTCTGCAGCGCCAGGTATCTCTTTCCGGTTACCACATCTATATCGGTCCAGCTCCCTGTGAGAGAGAGGCCTGTGTAATCGTGAAGCAATAAGCCAAACACCCAAGCTATTATTATTGCCATAAAAAAAGAGGGTGCAGATATACCCACCACGCTTGCCAGCACAGAAGAAGTATCCATCCAGGTATTTTGTTTTACTGCCGCAAGTATGCCCAATAATATTCCGAAAATAACAGCAAAAAACATCGCTGCAAAAGTGAGCATAAGTGTGCCGGGAAGGGCTTCGAGCAATACACTTGTTACTTCCTTTTTTGTTTGATAGCTTCTTCGTAAATATGGAATCTTTAATCCAATTTTTAAATGTCCGCCTACAAAAAATCCTTTTAAACTTTTATCTTTTATTTCCTTTGAAGTGTGCAAGGCTATAGGTGAAATATCATTTACATAAAAAATAAATTGCTTCCATTTTGGTTGGTCAAGATAAAGTTCTTTACGAATATTTTCCATAGTCTTTTGGTCTCCTGTTTGTCCAAGTACCATTCTTGCAGGGTCTCCGAAAGCCTGGAAAATAAAAAAAACTACCAAAACCACACCCGCCAATACGAGCACACCATAAGCCATCTTTTTTATCAAATATGAAATCATATTTCTTCTGCGATTTAAAACTATTTATATACCTTTTTTAAATCAGCCCAACCCCATTTCTCTTTTACAACAGGGCCGTGCATAAAATATAATTCAGGATCAGTGCGGGCCGCAGTTTTAAATGCTGTCGCATCTAGAGCAAAAATATTCAGGTCATAATTGTGCTGCGTATTAAAAAATTGATTCGCCACCTCCGGTTGAGAAGATACAATATATAGAGGTATATTTTTTACTTTACTGGATTGGTAAATGCGGGCAAAATTATTTAACCAATTCTCTTGTTTCCCGTTAAAATTATTTACAAAAAAGAGGTAAAAATCTGCATCAAGAGAAAGCAATGCTTCTGTAGTATCTACGCCGGATAATGTATTGAGATAGAAATCTTTAATTGCCGGCTCATTGTTTTTCCCTTTTTCAATAATTATATCTTTCCTGCTTACAAATTCCCAGGAAGAGTCTGGTAAATCCTTTATAGAAAATTCTCTCGTTTTGCCATCTTTTTCATAAGTAAAGCGGTACTCCTTTTTATCGGGTATTGCGTCGGCAGGCATCTTACGTAATTCTAAAATATTATTTCCCGTTTTAAAAGGAAGGCAATCTACCAATGGTAAATGGCGCATGACAAACCATTGAAAAAACATAACCAATAAAAGCGAAATAAAAACCAACAGCGCATTCAAAGGAGGTGAAAAAAGCGGCCGGATATACCTTCTTTCTGTAACGATAATAATTACCAAAATTAATAAAACCAGGTCCTTAATAAATGATTGCATTGCCGAAATAGGGAGACAATCACCAAAGCAACCGCAAGTGGCTACTTTACCGGACAACGCCGCATAACCGGTAAGGAAGGTAAAAAAAATCATGAGAATAAGTAATATCCAACTCACCAGGTTCTTCCATATTCCCAGCAGTAGCGCAACTCCTACCATTATTTCCAGCGTTATCATGATCAATGAAAATGGAAGCGCGAATGAAGAGAGGCTATTCATTAAAGAAGTAAGAGACGAACTGCGCGACCACACATCAAAAAATTCCTGCATCTTGTAGCTCAATCCATGCGGGTCATTTGCCTTTACAATTCCTGAAAAAATAAAAAGCATCCCAACAATTAAGCGACAGGTATTTACAATAATTTTCATGCGGGATATTTTTATTAAATGCAACGGGTATTAATCGCATTTAAATATATTTAGACTTAATGATTTTTTGATTGATGTAAAATAAGTGCAAAGACCGCATAATTAATGATGTCATAAAAATTAGCATCAATGCCTTCGCTGACAAGTGTTTGACCTTTGTTCTGTAATATCTGCCTAATTCTTAAAATTTTTGCGAGAATAAGATCTGCAAAACTTTCCTCACTCATTTCTCTCCAGGCTTCACCATAATCGTGGTTTTTATCGAGCATTAAATTTTTAGAAGACAAAACTTTTTCATCGTACATTTTCATCACTTCCTTAACCGGCATATCTTCTTTTTCATTTCCAGCTAACTCAATTTGAATAAGCCCGATCAGCCCATAATTAAGAATTCCCGAGAATTCACTTTTTATATCATCCGACACTTTCTGACTACCCTGTTCCTGGATATTCCTAATGCGCCTGGCTTTTATATAAATCTGATCAGCCACAGAAATAGTACGGTATACACGCCATGATGTGCCGTAATCAATAGTTTTCTTAAAAAATATATCCCGGCATTCTTTTATTGCGCTGTCAAATTGCAATGTAGTATTAACTTCGTGAGCACTCTTAATCATAGCGCCAAATTTAAACTTTATTATACAATGACACTCAACTGCAATGGAAAATTGGTTAGCCTTTCTCAGCCGTTGGTTATGGGTGTTATTAATCTTACACAAGACTCATTTTATGGAGGCAACTCATTACAAAATAATGACGCAGTTATAAAAAAGTGCGGGGAAATGATTAAGCAGGGTGTAACGTTTATTGACCTGGGTGCGCAAAGTACGCGGCCTGGTAGCTTACGCATTGAAGCAAAAGAAGAAATTAAAAAACTTATTCCTGCAATAAATTCTATTTTAAAAACATTTCCCGAAGCACTTATTTCAATTGACACCTACCATAGTGAGGTGGCCGCGAAGACCGTTGCTGAAGGCGTAACTATGATCAATGATATAAGCGGAGGAGAGATGGATAAGGAGATGATTCCAACGGTTGCCTCATTAAAAGTACCTTATGTGTGTATGCACATGCGGGGTGAACCGCAGACCATGCAAGAAAATGCAGGCAAGGGAGATATTGTAAATGAAGTACTTGATTTTTTCATATTAAAAAAAACTGAATGCACTGCTGCGGGAATCAAAGACCTTATTTTGGATCCGGGCTTTGGTTTTGGAAAAAATATTCACGAAAACTTTTTACTGCTCCATTCTTTAAAATTATTTAAAATGGTTGAATGTCCCATAATGGCAGGCCTCTCAAGAAAATCTACAATTTATAAAACTTTAAAGGTGACTGCCGATGAAGCGCTTAACGGCACTACTGTTTTAAACTCAATAGCTCTTATTAACGGTGCAAATATTTTACGCGTGCACGATGTAAAGGAAGCATGTGAAACTATAAAACTTTGGCAGTCTTACATGAAAGCACAAACGCCCTGCTTTTAAAAAGCAAGGCGTTTGTAATAATTTAGTTTTAAAATTATTTACCCTGAGGTTGTTGCTGCGGATTTTGTTGTTGCGGATTTTGTTGCTGCTGCTGCATTTGCTGCATCATCTGTTGCTGTAACTGCTGCATTTTTTGCTGAGCTTCCATTTCTTTCTGATACTTTTCTTTAGTAAGTATATCAGCAATTGTAACTTCAAACATTATGGGAGTATTTGGTTTTATTTCTCCGCCGGCACCACGTGAACCATAGGCTCTGCCAGATGGAATAAATAAACGGCCTTTGCCACCTTTATTAAAATAAACCATTCCATCGCTCCATCCCTCTATTGCTCCGGGTTGGCCAATCAAGAATGTATATGGCTTGGTAGGCTTACCTGTACTGTCATAGCTCTGATCAAAAATATGACCATCTAAAAGCATGCCTTTGTACAATACGGAAACGGCTTTTCCTGTATCAACTTTTTCACCTGTACCGGGATCCTGAACTTCTACATATGTACCCTGTGGAGTTTTTACAGCTTTAATATTATTTTTAGCAAGATAATCAGTGATAGTTTTATCGTCTATTGCTACCTGTTTGATCTTTTGCAAAGAATCTACAGCCTTCATGCCTTCAACTGATTTTTGCTTGGCAGCTTCAACCAGTGCAGGATCTGTGATTACATCCAGGATTTTAAATCTATAACTAAAAAACTGATGTTCTTTAGCGAAAGGTGGAAGTGCATTGAATTTTTTTACTGTATCAGTTGAGATACGGGCTATAATACTATCCCCCTTTTTTGAAGCCTTAAATATCTCTACATACTCCGCAGGCAATTTTGTAGAATCAACTTCTATTACCTGGGCAACGGTATCAAAGGCGTTTGAAAGTAGAGAGTCATTGTAATACTGTTGCACCCTGAATACAATACTATTACCATATTTTATTTCTTTATCTCCATTACCGCGAATAATTTTATATTCAAGGCCGCCCTTTACTTTTTTAAACCTTTGCTCCTGGCATCCAGTTGCAAAAATTATTAGTGCTGCTGCCAAAAGGCAAAATAATTTGTTCATTTTTGATTTATTTAAATTATTAATTTACTTCGTTGAGTGCAATCTTATTTTCTTCAATTGCTTTTTTAAAATTAGCTACTACTACTTCTAATGGTTCTGAATTCTTTCCGCCGGCAGCATTAAAATGACCACCCCCGTTAAAATAAGTACGCGCAAATGTGTTTACATCAAAACCGCCTTTGCTCCTAAAGCTGCTCTTTCTCTCATCACCACGGTCAATGATCACCGCAGCCAGTCTAATCCCTTTAATACTTAGTGGAAAATTTACCAAACCTTCAGTATCACCTGTCTTTACATTAAATTTTATCAGGTCTTTTTGTGGAATTACTATTAACGCTGTATTGTATTCATAAAAAACCTGCATGCAATTAAGCAACACATGTCCAAAAAAACGGAAACGTCCTTCCTGGAAATTATCAAAAAGATTTTCATGCACCTGGCTATGATCCAATTTTGTTTCTTTCAATCTCGCTACCATTCTATGTACATCAGCCGTAGTAGAATTAAATCTGAAAGAACCTGTATCTGTCATCACGCCTGCATAGAGACATTCAGCGACTTCTTTATTAATCTTTGCATCCTGGCCGCTGGCAATAATAAAATCATAGATCATTTCCGCTGTGGAGCTCTTCCCGGTACTGCTTATGCCATAATTAAAAGCTTCAGTCTGAGGTTGCTGATGATGATCAATTAAAATTTTAACGCAGGATAGTTTTTCAACAACCGGCTCCATCTTTTTAATACGGCTTAATGTATTAAAGTCAAGGCAGAACAACCAATCTGCACTATTGAGCGCGTCAAGTGCCTTAGCATTTTGCATTTCAAAATCAAGCACTTTTTTTGCGCCGGGCATCCACGATAAGAATGAAGCCCAATTGGTTGGGGAAATAACAGTTACTTTATGGCCAAACTGTATAAGAAAATTGTATAAGCCTAATCCTGATCCCATCGCATCACCATCAGGTTTTTGATGGAATGTGATTACAATATTCCGGGACTCATTAAGAAGTGGAAAAAGATCGCTTACGGGTTTCATAAAAGGCTGCAAAAGTAGCGGTATTTAATTAAATAGCCAACTCCCCTATACGGGAAATTGGCTATTTACGAAGTTTAAAATAATCTTTATACTTTAATCACTTTTCCATGTGTTATTAGAATAATTCACATCCGGGAAAACCTGGTCAGGATCAATAGTAATTGATTTTAATTTTTCTTTAGTCGGTAGTTTCACAATCCACTTATTTCCATTTTGCCAAACTTCAACAGGAATTTTCATTAAATCCTTTTTTCCGCTTATAGTTTCATATTGAAGATAGATCGGCATCGCCATTTGATCCATGTTGGTAACCGTAACCAGGGCACCTTTAGATGGATCATCATTCTCATATTTTACATCGGAGACCGCCTGGTCGAGCTTATAATTTTTAATAAACATACTTCTCCAGAACCACCCCAAATCTTCACCGGAAGCATTTTCCATTGTGCGGAAAAAATCCCAGGGCATTGGATGTTTATAAGCCCACCTTTTTACATAGGTGCGAAAGGCATAATCAAATCTTTCCGGTCCAAGAATTTCATTACGTAAGAGCGTAAGTGCATACCCGGGTTTAGAATATAATGCCAGGCCAATATTTGCTTCGCGCAATGCATCAGGCGACGACATTATTGTCTCAGTATTATCACCAAACATATACTTATAGGTATTAGAAGCATCATTGCGGCGCTTTTGCTTATACTCGCCATTATTGAAATCTTCGGCTGATATACCATTGATAAAAGTATTAAACCCCTCATCCATCCAGCCATATTTGCGTTCATTGCTTCCTACGATCATTGGGAACCAGGTATGTCCAAACTCATGATCTGTAACACCCCATAAGCCGGCGCCTTTAGCCGTATACCGACAAAAAACGATTGCAGGATATTCCATTCCACCAATATTGCTGGCAACATTTACTGCAGAATTATAAGGATATTCAAACCATCTTTTTGAATAATGTTCAAGGCTCGTTTTCACATATTCTGTCGAGCGCCCCCATGCATTATTTCCATCAGATTCTATTGGGTACACACTCATAGCGATACCTTTGCGACCGGAAGGAAAATTAATCCGCGCACCATCTAAAATAAATGCCTTTGATGCTGCCCATGATACATCACGTGCATTTTTTAATTTAAAATGCCATGTAAGATTTCCGGTGCGGGAAGAAGGAGAAACAACTTCCTGTGCAGATCTGATGATAACAGTAGCGTTACTGTTTTTTGCTTCATTATATTTTTTTATTTCCGAAGCTGTAAAAACCTGTTGTGGATTTTGAAGATCCCCTGAGCCCACTACCATAAGGTTTGCGGGTGCAGTTATCTGGAAATCATAATCACCATAGTCAAAATAAAATTCACCTGCACCAAGATAAGGTAAAGTATTCCAACCTTCGATATCATCAAATACACACATGCGGGGATACCATTGCGCTATTGCATATAATTTCCCATTTTTCGTTTCCTGTATCCCGGTACGATCGCTGCCATACTGAGGAATAAAATAAGAATAATCGATCTTAAATCTAATTGTTCCCCCATTCGCTGCCAGGGGTGTAGGTAGCCTTAATTGCATTCTGGTATCAGTAATCACTTTATCAGCATCTGTGATTGACTCTTTTCCTTTATTGGTTGAGATAATCTTAACAGATTTTAAATTATATCCTCCTTCAAAAGCAGAACTTGAATTTGTATAACGGCTCCGTCCTGTGGCAGGTGCTTTTGCTTGTCCGCGTGAGTCAAGCCTGTAAAGGTTTTCATCCAGGTAAAGCCACACAAAATCCATCGGCTTTGTACTATTATTTGTATAGGTAATTGTCACACTTCCCGTCACTGCATCTTTTGCTGTATCAAGCGACGCGGCTATTAAATAGCTTGCTTTATTAGTCCAGTATTTTTCACCAGGTTGTCCATCAGCTGTGCGAAATTCATTAACTGCGGATGGATAAAAATTTGGTGCAAACAAATCGTGGTGATCATAGGTCGAGGCTTGCTGAGCCATTGCGACAGTTCCGATAAAAATAAAAAGAACCGAAGCCAGTAATTTATTCATAGTAAAAGATTTTTTGGGAAGTTAAATTTTTAGAATATTAATAATGTTGTTATTATATGAGCCCTATTTTTTGTATGATAGAAGGCAATTTTTTTTAGAATTCTTTATGCCACGTAACACATGCCGCTCCCTGGAAAGCTACCATTGGTGGTGATAATTTTTTGATAGTAATCTCAATATTTTTAATTGCCGGAAAAATTTTACAAGAATTATGCCCAATGCGCATAGCGACCGTTTCGAGTAAGAGCGTGGGACAATCCATTTCTTTTTTTATCAAATCATAAAGAAGGGAGTAATCAATTGTATCATCTATATGAGTAATAATGTTTTCTCTTTCCTGGAAACCAATTTTACAATTTACCTCAAACTGATTTCCTAAGATCCGCTCTTCCTCATGAATGCCATGGAAGGAATGAAATAATAATTTTTCTAGTTGGATATAAAGCATTATTTGAATGATGAATTATGAATGATAAATGTTGAATTGCAAATTTGTAAATATTACAATATATTTCTGTTTTTTTTCTATCATCCTGATCTTTTCAAAATATTACTTACTATACTCCTACTGTTTATTTTGTGGAAGCGAAAAATGATCAGATGGAACGGGATGTTCTAAAGCACTGATATATCTTTCTGCATCCAGTGCAGCCATACAACCCGTACCAGCCGCTGTTACAGCTTGACGGTAAATTTTATCCTGCAAGTCTCCGCAGGCAAATACACCGCCAATATTAGTTCTTGTGCTTCCTGCCTGTGTTATAATATACCCGGCATCGTCCATGTCCAACCAACCTTTAAAAATTTCAGAATTTGGCTGATGACCTATCGCAACAAAATAAGCACTTACAGGAATTGTGGTTATTTCTTTAGTCTTATTATTAATGATCCTCACTGCTTCCGTCTTTTCTTCCCCTAATATTTCCTCTACTTCTGTACTCCAATACACCTTTATATTTTTGGTGCCAAGTACACGCTGTTGCATTATTTTACTGGCGCGCATCTCATCGCGACGAACAAACATGTGAACAAAGCTGCAAATTTTGCTTAAGTACAAGGCCTCTTCTGCAGCTGTATCGCCTGCACCAACAATGCACACTTCCTTTCCTTTAAAAAAGAAACCATCACAAACCGCACACGCACTAACACCATGCCCATTCAATCTTACTTCACTATCCAGGCCAAGCCATTTAGCAGTCGCCCCAGTTGCAAGTATTATTGATTCAGCACTTATCCATTTTTCTTCATCTATATGTACTTTCAATGGACATTCGCTAAACTCAACACTGGTTGCTGTTCCATACCTGAGATCAGCACCCATACGTGCAGCCTGCTTTTCGAAATCAACCATCATATCAGGTCCTTGCACACCATCAGCATAACCAGGATAATTTTCCACCTCCGTTGTTATTGTAAGCTGGCCGCCCGGTTGAAAGCCCTGGTATAATACTGGTTTTAAATTTGCCCGTGCTGCATAAATAGCAGCAGTATATCCCGCAGGTCCTGATCCAATTATAAGGCATTCTACGTGTTCTATTTCTTCTTCCATAATTAAATTGTGGGTGTAAAAATAATGTTTTTAATAAAGTAGCAAGTTTGCAACAAAATATTACCAAAAAAAATACGGTCTTCAATGTTATTAATTTTAAACAGGAGATGATATAAAGACATATTTTTTTGTCAGGTTAATTTAGTTTTATCTTTACAGCATTACTAAAAATCTCAAATGAAAAAGTTATTAATATCGTTATCATTAATTGCAGGTATCCATACCATTGGTACAGCACAAAAATTAGGTAAGTCCAAGATAAGCGTTGGCGCTGAATTGGGCTACGCAGTAAATAATCCACTTTCCGGTATTGCAGGTAATAATGGATGGGGCGTAGGCGCAGGGGGCAGTCTCCAGGTAGACCATTTTTTTAAAGAAAACCTAAGTGGCAATATCTATGCAGGCATTATTGCTTATTCAGGAAAATCATCCAGCTCCAGCACTAAAAATAAAGGTTACACTACAATTCCAATCCGGGTAGGATTGAGTGGTTATGCAACTAATCGCTTACATGCAGGGGCGCAAGTGGGAGTAGGTTTAAATAGTTATAATGGTTCAAGCATTACTTCATTTGCATATTCACCGCAGGTTGGTTATAATTTCAGCCGGAATGAAAAGCCTTTGGACCTTACATTTAAATATGATGGTTATGCAGGACATGGTGGCTTTGGCGCATTAGGACTCAGGTTATCATTGTTCTTATAAAAAAGAATTAATAAAATAAAATCCAGGAAAATGAAATTGGCAAAAACTGCACTTTGCGTATTTATAGTCTTATTTTTTATTTCATGCAATGAACATTACATGGATAGAACAGATGTAGTAAAAGGTACTCCAAGTCATGCAGATACTGTATTACCGGCCTCTCA
>JBDTXP010000045.1:0-14457 GCA_040006135.1 Ginsengibacter sp.
GTGGCATATTACCAATGCCGGTTGAACAAATATATGTGGATGAAAAAGGTAAAAAGCAAACGCGGACATTTACTGTGGATACCGATGAAGGTGTAAGAGCTGATACTACAATGGAAGCACTGGCCAAATTAAAACCTGCTTTTGCACTGGGAGGTACAGTTACTGCAGGAAACTCTTCACAAACCAGTGATGGTTCAGCTTTCGTAATAGTTATGAGCGAAAAAATGATGAATGATCTACAGCTAAAACCAATTGCAAGATTAGTAAATTGTGTAAGCGCAGGAGTTCATCCTCGTGTAATGGGTGTGGGGCCAATTGAAGCAGTACCAAAAGTTTTAAAAAGAGCAGGAATGAATCTCAGCCAAATAGATCTTATCGAATTAAATGAAGCATTTGCTTCACAGTCTTTGGCTGTTATCAAAACACTCGAATTGAATCCCGATATTGTAAATACAAATGGAGGAGCAATAGCGCTCGGACATCCACTTGGTTGTACGGGTGCAAAATTGACCATTCAATTAATCAATGACATGAAGCGGTTAAATAAAAAATATGGAATAGTAACCGCCTGTGTGGGTGGAGGACAGGGCATTGCGGGAATAATTGAAAATTTATAAAACTTGTTTTATTAAGTTATTGCAATTTCTAAATTGATACTCTTTCTGACTTTTATTTTTCCTATAATCAATAAGTAGATAATAGTTTTACTAATAAATCTTAGTACTTCCTTTGGGGCATGTTCACTTTCATACAAAATATCTATTTCCACCATAGCATTACCAGAAACAATAACCACTTAAAGAAAATTTACAATATGGGCCAAAAGAGAATTGAAACGTCTTCAAGATAATTTTGCCACATTGCTAGTCAAATTCTATTTAATAAGTTTTAAATCTTTTGAAATGATCTATTAAAATGGATCATATATAATACTCTTAATAATCACTTAAAAAATTGAGTTGATAATCTAGTCTTGCTACCTAACATATACTCCATTTGGAGTAGAAACCAAATAGTGCATCGCCGTCTTTAATAATTCAACTAAATTGTATTTTTATTTTACACAAAAAACTTTCTGACATGAGGAGTGCAAAAAAACTGCCTTTTATTAGTTGTATAAGGGTAATATTTGTGCTGGTTTTTTTTTCATTTCTTATTTCTGGATGTTCTCGGAAAGAAAAACTCATATCAATAGACCCTGCATTTAGTCAATACATTGATGGTTATACAAGCGGTACCATTTCAAAAAAGGCAGGTATTAAAATTCAATTGTCGCCACAAACCACTACAGCTCACGCTTTGGGAGATGCTGCCGACAAATCACTCATAACTTTTTCACCGGAAGTAAATGGAAAGTCACATTGGCTTGATGCAAGAACAATAGAATTTACGCCCGATGAAAATTTAAAAACAGATCAACTATATAAAATAACTTTCAACCTTGGTAAGGTGACCAATGTACCCTCAAAATATGAGGAATTTGTTTTTAATGTAAAAACGATCAAGCCATCATTTAGTGTAAAAGACCTGGGCCTGAGAAGCGATGGTACAAAAGGTAAAATGTTTTTGCCAGGCGTAGTAGAAACTGCAGATTTTGAAAATGATGCTGATGTTGAAAAATTAGTAAATGTTTCTTTAGGGGGAGCACCAATTAAAATCACCTGGCAACATAACGGTAACACTAAGACGCACAATTTTACCGCTCAACCTATATCCCGAACCGCAAACGCACAATCATTAACTCTTCAATGGGATGGCTCACCAATGGGTATGGATATTAAAGGAAACAAAACATTGGAAGTTCCTGCCATCGGCGATTTCAAAGTGCTGAATATTATGGCAATGAATGACGCAGATCAATATGCATCTGTACAATTCAGCGATCCGATTTTAAGCAGCCAGGATCTTACAGGTTTACTTTCAATTAGCAATCAACCGGCAGTATCTTTTAGCATAAATGGCAGCGAAATAAAGTTGTATACTGATGAAAAACTTGACGGAAACTATACGGTGAATGTAAACGCTGGCATTAAAAATACTTTTGACAAATCTCTTGATCGCCCTTTTACTGCAAATGTATTTTTTGAAAACAGGATGCCATCTGTAACTATTCAGGGTCGAGGCAATATTCTACCTAATTCAGGGAAACTCGTACTGCCATTTGAAGCCGTAAATTTAAATGCTGTTGACATAAGTATTTTAAAAATTTACGAAATTAATATTCCACAATTTTTACAAAATAATAATTTGGAAGGCAGTGAAGAATTGCGGAGAGTAGCAAAACCTATAGTTCAAAAAACACTGAGGCTGGATAATGATAACACGTTAGATCTCCATAAGAAGCAAAGGTTTTCTCTTGATATTGACCAGTTTCTGAAAACAGAACCAGGTGCTATATACCGCGTTACCATTGGCTTCCGGCCGCAATATTCTTTGTATGATTGTAAATCAATAGACTCTACTTCTAATAGCGATAATGAGGAGGAATTTAGTTATTCAAGTGGAGAATCTCCTGATGAAAATAATGATTTTTGGAATCGGTATGATCAATATTACCCTTATGGATACGATTGGGATCACAGAAATAATCCCTGCTTCAATTCTTATTATAACAAAGACAGATGGGCATCACGAAATATTTTGGCGAGCAATATAGGGCTTACTGCCAAGCGCGGATCAGTAAATACACTCAATATTGCTGTTACAGATTTGTTGACGACCAGTCCCTTGTTAGACGTCCAACTTAAAGTTTTAAATTACCAATTGCAGGAGATTGCAACTGTGAACAGTGATCGTGAGGGATTAGCAAAAGTGAACCTTTCCGAAAAACCTTATCTTTTAATAGCTAAAAAAGATAATGAAAAAGGCTACCTGAAATTAGATGATGGGAGTAGTTTGCCTTTAAGCCGCTTCGATATTTCCGGTGAAGAAGTTAGCAAAGATATTAAAGCGTTTTTATCCGGTGAACGCGGAGTGTGGCGGCCCGGTGATTCTATTTATCTAAGCTGTATTGTACAGGATAAGGATAATAACCTCCCACCTGACCATCCGCTCACTTTAGAACTATACACACCACGCGGACAAATGTTTCAACGGTTGGTACAAAACAATGCGAATGAGGGATTTAATGTTTTTCGAATTGCGACCAGTGTTAACTCTCCTACAGGCAATTGGCTGGCAAAAGTAAAAATTGGTGGTGCTGTTTTTGAAAAAAGAATTCGCGTTGAAACAGTTATGCCTAACAGGCTTAAGATTGATATGGATTTTAATAATGATTCCATGTTAGGTAAAAATATTCCCAATGAAATAAACCTAACTGCTCGTTGGCTCTTTGGTGCAACAGCAAAAAGTCTAAAAGCCAAAATTGATGCAAATCTTTATGCCAATACATCAACATTCGTCAAATTCCCGGGATATACATTTTATGATCCGACAACTAACTATAGCACACAAACGAAAACTATTTTTGACGGAAAATTAAATGATGAAGGGAAGGCCGCTATAAAAACTAATTTCGAGGATAATGGTAGTGCGCCAGGCATGCTTACTGCGAATTTATTCATAAAAGTGTTTGAACCTGGAGGCGCATTTAGTATTAATAGCGTGAGTGTTCCCTACAGTCCTTACACGAGCTACGTGGGTATTAAAGTGCCGGAAGGAGAAAAGCCATGGGGATTTTTAGTTACAGGAAAAACACACACCGCACAAATAGTGGATGTAGATCGCAAAGGAAATTTAACTTCAGGAAATAAAGAAGTTGAAGTTCAATTTTATAAAATACAATGGAGATGGTGGTGGGATAATAGCGGAAATACCCTGAGCAATTTCACACAGGATAAGTTTAATAAATTAATAAAAACTGACAAAGTAAATCTTGTTAATGGAAAAGGTAGCTACGCATTCAGCGCACCAGCAAATGAATGGGGACGATACCTGATATTAGTAAAAGACAAACAAAGCGGCCATACTTCAGGAAGCATAGTCTACCTCGATGAACCAGGATGGCAAAGCAGAAATAATATGGATGACCCAACAGCAGCCTCCATGTTATCCTTTACCTCTGATAAAAATAAATACCAGGTTGGTGATGACATTACTTTAACTATTCCCAGCAGCAAAGGTGGACGTGGTCTCATAAGTCTTGAAACCGGCAGCCAGGTGCTACGCACCATGTGGGTGGATACCAAAGAAGGTGAGACTATTGTAAAGTTTAAGGCAGAAAAAGAAATGGCGCCAAATATTTATGCAAATGTCAGCCTGCTTCAGCCACATGCACAAACGGCCAATGATCTACCAATTCGTATGTATGGTGTAATTCCTATTTTGGTTGAAGATAAAAACACCATCCTGAAGCCGGCAATTTCAATGGCTGCTACCATAAGACCTGAAGTGCGCACTAGTGTTACTGTAAGTGAGCAGTCAGGAAAAGAAATGAATTATACCATTGCAATGGTAGACGATGGATTATTAGACCTTACCAATTTTAAAACTCCTGATCCTCATGGATATTTTTATGCAAGGGAAGCGCTTGGTGTAAAAAGTTGGGATCTTTTTGATTATGTGATCGGTGCCTGGGGTGCAGATGTTGAGCGCATTCTTACAATAGGTGGAGATCAGTCGGCTGCTGGCCCTATACAACAAAAACAGGCAAATAGATTTAAACCAGTTGTTCAATTCCTTGGGCCATTCCATCTGAAAAAAGGAGAAAAGCAATCGACCCAATTTTTATTACCCCAATATATAGGTTCAATAAGAGTGATGATAATAGCTGCCAGCGAGGAAGGATTTGGAAATGCTGAAAAGACAGTGCAAGTAAAAAAGCCACTGATGCTACTTTCGACAGTTCCTCGTGTATTGGGACCGGGTGAAACAATACGGATACCAGTAACTGTTTTCGCGATGGAAAAAAATATTCGCGACGTAAAAATAAATTTATTAACGAATAATTTATTTGAAGCAGCCGGGCCAACATCACAGGTGCTAAGCTTTTCAGAGCCCGGAGAAAAAATGATTTTCTTTGATATAAAAGTAAAAGCTGCAGAAGGTATCGGCAAAATAGCTTTTGAGGGAGTTTCCGGAAATGAGCAGGCAAAAGATGAAGTAGAATTAAATGTAAGAAATCCAAATCCATACATAACCAATATCACATCACAACAATTAGAAGGTGGTGGTAAATGGAGCACTGTTATCAACCCAATTGGTACACCACAATCAGCCAATGCTATGCTTGAAATTTCAAGTATTCCCGCTATGGATCTGCAAAAAAGGCTCGACTTTTTAATTGACTATCCGCACGGATGTGTTGAGCAAATAACTTCAGGTGCATTCCCTCAGTTGGTGCTTAACCAACTCACGGATCTTTCAGATGCAAGAAAGGCAAAAGTGGACAGGAATGTGAAAGCAGTCATATCCTCTTTATTAAATTTCCAGACAAATGATGGAGGATTTAGTTATTGGCCGGGTATGGGTCAAAGTGATGAATGGGGTACCAATTACGTGGGACATTTTCTTTTAGCTGTAACTCAGCATGGATATACTATAAGCCAAACGATGCTTTCGCAATGGAAAAATTATGAAAGAACCAAAGCTAATACCTGGGCTCCTTCAACTACTAATTTTTATGGATCTGATCTAACGCAGGCGTATAGACTCTATTTGTTGGCACTCGCAAAAAGTCCTGAGCTGGGAGCTATGAATCGACTGAAAGAGTTTAAATACATTTCACCCCAGGCAAAATGGCGGCTTGCGGCTGCTTATAAATTAGCAGGGCAGGATAGAACAGCATTACAGCTCATTTCTGGTTTACCAACAGTCTTTACTACAAATAATAAAGGAGGAGTTTCTTATGGGTCTGATACAAGAGATGAAGCAATGGTATTAGAGGCACTCACATTAATGGGTAAACGAAATGAGGCAGCTCAATTAGTAACAACACTCGCGCATAAATTAGCTTCTGATGAATGGTATAGTACTCAAACAACAGCGTATGCTTTGATAGCGATTGCTGATTATGTAGGAAAAAATATTTCGCCCAATAAAATAACTGCAACTACTAACATCAATAACAAACAAATTACTATCAACAGCAGTTCTTATATCTACCAGGTACCGGTTGATGTTCAAAAGGGAACATCCAACATAAGCATCAATAATAACGGCTCCAATGCTTTGTATGTGAGAGTGATCAATCGAGGACAGCCTTTGACAGGTGAAGACCTGAAAATAAATAACAATCCATCAGCCTTAGTCATGACCGTAAGTTATATGGGTCGTAATATGCAACCTTTGGACGTTTCTCACTTGCAACAGGGAACAGACTTTATTGCTAAAGTTTCAATTAGGAATCCGGGAGGTAGAGGATACTATGAACGTATGGCACTGACTCAAATATTTCCATCCGGGTGGGAAATAATTAATACGCGCATGCAGGAAGGAGAAGGAAGCTGGAAAAATTCTCCATCTGAGTACCAGGATATTCGGGATGATAGAGTCTATACGTATTTTGGTCTCGAGGCAAATGAAACTGTTACGTATTATATGCAATTAAATGCAGCCTATATGGGTAAATATTATTTACCGGGAACTTATTGCACTGCTATGTATGACCATACCATAAGTGCAGGTAATAAGGGCCAATGGATAGAAGTGAAGAAAGAATAATTTTTCAATGAACAAAAAAGAAAATACGGACAAGATATTTATTCGAAAAAAGAGGCTCATTATTTGGCTTAGCGTTTTTATTTTTTTGTTTATTATATTCTGGTTCAGCATTCCTAAAAATCTTTTCCCGGATTCCTATAGTTACGTCATAGAAGATAGGCAAGGAAATTTATTAAGTGCTGCAATAGCGCCTGACGGCCAATGGCGTTTTCCTTATGATGAAACAGTTCCTTATAAATTCATAAAATGCATCACCACTTTTGAGGACAAGCGTTTTTATTCTCATCCCGGGGTGGATATCCTTGCACTCGGCAGGGCTACGATAAAAAATATTAGAAATAATCAGGTGGTACAAGGCGGTAGCACCCTTACCATGCAAGTAATACGACTTAGCCGCCAGGGAAAAAAAAGATCTTTTCTCGAAAAAATAATTGAGGGTATTCAGTCTGTTCGATTGGAATGCACTTATTCCAAAAATGAGATCATGGCCTTGTATGCTTCTCACGCTCCATTTGGTAGTAATGTGGTAGGATTGGAGGCCGCAGCATGGCGATATTATGGCAGAAACCCCAAAAAACTGAGTTGGGGTGAAATGGCAGCCCTTGCTGTATTACCAAATGCCCCATCATTAGTTCATCCCGGGAAAAACCGTTTGACACTGTTAAAAAAAAGAGATCTGCTCTTAGATAAATTATTAAAAAATAATACAATTGACAGCAATACCTGTTACCTCGCTAAGCTGGAATCTTTGCCTGGTAAACCTCTACCACTTCCGCAAGAAGCACCTCACTTATTGCAAAGATTCAGGTCAGACGTGCAAAATAAAAATATACCTGCAGATAAAAGTTTAACTACAATTGATGAAGATCTACAACAAAAAGTGACCGAATTAATTGACAGACACCATGGAATTTTAAAAGGCAATGGAATTAATAATGCTTGTGCATTGGTTTTGGATGTACGTACGGGGAATGTATTAGCGTATGTGGGTAATGTTTATGATGTAAGCAATCCCGATCTTCAAAGTGATGTAGATGTTATAAAAGCACCGCGAAGCCCCGGTAGTGCATTAAAACCAATCCTTTACGCATCTGCACTTTCTGAGGGATTGATATTACCACATTCGTTACTCCCGGATATTCCTACGCAGATAGGTGGTTATACTCCGGAAAATTATGACCGCAATTATGACGGTGCAGTCCCTGCCTCTATAGCGCTCGCCCGATCTTTAAATATTCCTGCTGTAAAAATCTTACAACAATATAAATATCCCAGGTTTTATGATTTATTAAAACAACTCGGAATGAGTACATTGAATAAGCCCGCCGATAATTATGGATTGTCACTCATTCTTGGAGGAAGTGAAGTTACGATGTGGGACCTGGCAGGGATTTATGCAGGCATGGCACGCACTTTAATCAATCAAAAAAAGAATAATGGTCATGCCCTAAAAAAAGATTTCTTTTCGCCAAAATATTTGAATTCCTCAATAAACAATTCCGAGACAAAAGATGGAGATGAAAAAATAAATGCCTTGGATGCAACCTCAATTTGGTTCACTTTCGAAGCAATGGAAGAAGTAATGCGCCCCGGAGAAGAAGGATTGTGGCAACAATTTTCATCCTCGCAAAAAATAGCCTGGAAAACCGGTACCAGCTTTGGTTTCAGGGATGCATGGTCGATAGGTATTACGCCAAAATATGTTGTCGCTGTCTGGACTGGGAATACAACAGGTGAAGGACGAGCCGGTTTAGTAGGTGTGCAAACTTCAGCTCCAATAATGTTTGATATTTTCCGAGCACTCCCGGGATCTGCCTGGTTTTCTCCTCCGGAAAAAAATTTTATTTATTTACCCATTTGCAGGCAAAGTGGCTTCAGAGCAAATGTTGATTGTGATGAAATAGATACTTTAATGGTTTCAATGAATGCACTTAAATCACCTTTGTGTCCGTATCATCAAAAGGTTCATTTGGATGCTACAGCAAATTTCCAGGTGACCACGTCATGTTATGAATCTTCAAATATGCTTCATAAAAGTTGGTTTGTGCTTCCGGCAGTGATGGAATATTATTACCAGCAAAAAAACCATGATTATAAATTACTACCACCGTTCAAGCAAGGCTGTAGCACTGAAACAGGTACGCGCAATTTAGCCTTCATTTATCCTGAAGCCAATGCAAAAATATACGTACCAATAGAAATAGATGGGCAGCGCGGAAAAACGATATTCACGGCTGCTTTGCGAAAAGAAAATCAGCAACTCTATTGGCACCTTGATAATCAATTTGTAGCCACTACCACTACTTTTCACCAGGTGGCACTCAGTCCTGACGCCGGTCTTCATACAATAACAATTGTAAATGAAAAAGGTGAAAGCCTTAGCAGGAATTTCACTATTATTGATCAAAAAAAGTAAAGCATAAAATTATTGTAATGAATTCATTTATAAAACTCATCAACAATCCATATAAATTCCGGCTCTACTTATTAAAGTCTTTACCGGCAGCATTTTTTTCCGGTATTAGAGTAATTTATTGTGATGAGAATAAATGTGTTACAAGCGTGCCTTTCAAATGGCTTACGCAGAATCCATTTCGTTCAACCTATTTCGCATCGTTGGCCATGGCCGCGGAATTGAGCACTGGTGCTTTGGCGACGTTGCACACACAACGAACCAAGCCCGGAATTTCCATGCTAATAACTGGTATGGACGCGCGTTATTTTAAAAAAGCAAAAGAAAAAACAATATTCACATGTGTAGATGGAGCGAAAATGAAAGATGCAGTAAGCCAGGCAATACAATCTGGCACAGGTGTAAAAGTCGTTGCACAATCCCTGGGCAAAAATAATAATGATGAACTGGTGGCTGAGTTTAATTTTACCTGGTCTCTTAGGTCCCGGAGAGAAATACGCAATTTATAAATTGATTATTTTTTTTAAACATAATGATAATGACACACTGCTATTGTCACCTTATTGCAAGAAAGCGATTCGGGAATGTCTATTATTAGAATTATTTATTTGTACATAACTTTAATTCTCTTTTATTCTAAAAATTTTTTTTATGAAAATTGCTTTCCATGGCGCGGCCCGCACAGTAACTGGTTCAAAACATTTACTTACATTAAATAACGGTGTAAAATATTTATTGGACTGTGGAATGTTCCAGGGAATGGGTAAGGACACAGATGCCTTAAATCGCGATTTCGGTTTTTTACCAACGGAAGTTGATCACATGATTCTGTCGCATGCGCACATTGACCACTGTGGACTGATACCAAAATTAGTTAAGGAGGGTTATGAAGGGAAAATATTCGCAACTCCGGCGACAAAAGATCTTGCTGCAATTTTGATGGAAGACAGTGCTGGTATCCAGGAAAATGATTTAAAATATGTAAATAAAAGACGAGCCGCAAATGGCCAGCCATACCTCACTCCATTATATTCAACGGAGGATGCCAAACGCGCGGCTGCACAATTTGTGTCAGTAGATTATGGTCAATGGCAAGTGATCGATGAGAACGTACAATTCATGTACCTTGATGCGGGCCATATAATTGGTAGTACAACGGTGCATTTAAAAATTAATGAAGATGGAAAAGAAACTCACCTTACTTTTTCGGGTGATGTAGGCCGTTATAGAGATACCATTTTGAGATCGCCTGCTGATTTTCCACAGGCTGATTACATAATTATGGAATCAACTTACGGAAACAAATTACACAAAGAGATTTCCGGAACAAAGGAATTAATATTAGAATGGATAACCAAAACATGTTTGGAGAAAAAAGGGAAACTGATTTTCCCGGCTTTTAGCGTGGGAAGAACGCAGGAAATTCTTTATGAGTTAAACCAATTGGAACAGGAAAACCGGCTACCAGATCTACCTTACTTCGTAGATAGTCCACTTAGCATGGAGGCTACTGAAGTGATTAAAAGTTATCCAAATTATTTCAACGATCGGGTAAAGAAGTTATTAGAGACGGACAAAGATCCGTTTGATTTTAAAGGATTAAGATTTGTACAATCTGTTGAAGAAAGTAAATCACTTAATTTCCGTGACGAACCGATGGTAATTATTTCCTCGAGTGGTATGGCAGAGGCCGGAAGAGTTAAGCACCACATAAGTAATAATATAGAAAACAGCAGAAATTCTATCGTGCTCACAGGGTATTGCGAACCCAATTCGCTTGGTGGCCGGTTAAAATTACATCCAAAAGAAGTTGGCATTTTCGGTGTCAGGCACATGGTAAATGCAGAGATAGGTGATATACAAGGTATGAGCGCACATGGTGATTACCAGGACCTTTGCAAATGGCTTAGCTGCCAGGATCCTAAAATTGTAAAAAAATTATTTTTAGTACATGGTGATTACGACGTGCAAATGGATTTTAAAAACCGCTTGATCAGCATTGGATTTTCTGATGTAGAAATCCCTGCAATCCATACGGAAGTAGAGCTGGGTTAACTTCTCTTCTATTTAGAGTCTTTATTTTCTGTGGGAACAACTTCATCTACAAGAGATGCAGGATCAAAATTGTTTTTCTTAAACGCTTCCTGAATCTCCGATGCAAGTAAACCTTTTGAATTTCCGTAATGGTCTATAAAAATCGTATCCTGTTTTTTATTTTTAAAATCGTTGCTTAGTTTATCTTTTGATTCCGTAGAAATATCGTCAATCCAAACAACCACATTTATTTTCTTTTCATCAAAAATAATATTAGCAGTGCGGTCATCAATTGTACCATCCGCTTCCCAGGCCGGATTTTCATTTACAAATCTTAGCAATTGCTGAAGTACTACTGGATCCCTGCCCATCATTAAAAATTGAACCTTTGCCATACAATAAATTATTTGTAAAAATACAACAGTATAGTAACTGTTGATTTCTTAAATTTACAGGAAGAAATCTGCAATAATTATTCTTTTAAACTCCTACACTACCTGGTGACGCAATAGGTCATCGAATGTTTCTCGTCTTCTTACCAGGTGTGACCTGCCACCAGTTACAAGAATTTCCGCAGGCTTTAACCGCGAATTATAATTAGAGGACATTTCGAATCCATAAGCACCGGCATTATGAAACGCCAGGAAGTCGCCTTCTTTTATAAGTGCTATCGGGCGATCCCAGGCAAATGTATCTGTCTCACAAATATTTCCAACAACGCTGTAATTATTTAAATCACCATCCGGGTTTGTAATATTTTCTATTTCATGCCAGGCATTGTAAAACATAGGTCTGATAAAATGATTAAACCCGGTATCTACACCTGCAAACATTGTGTTAGCTGTTGGCTTCAGAACATTTACTTTGCATACGAAATAACCCGCAGCGCTTACCAGGAATTTACCGGGCTCCAGCCATATTTTAAAATGCCTTCCTGTTTCTTGCTCATATTTATCAAAAGCATTTTTTATAGTTCCGGCCAAATCCTCAACATTAGTTTCAGTATCATTTGGTTTATATGCAATTTTAAAACCGCCACCAAGATCAATAATAGTTACTTCATCAAATTGAGGAAGCAAGGCAAACAGCACTTTAATTCCTTCCAGAAAAACAGCGGCATCGCCTATTTCACTTCCAGTATGTATGTGTAATGCATTTACATGAAGGTTATTATTCTCAATGCAGTTTAGAATTTCAGTTACATTTTCAATAGGAATTCCAAACTTACTTTTGTCATGACCCGTAGATATTTTCAGATTTCCGCCGGCAAGAATGTT
The DNA here is from genome assembly GCA_040006135.1 of Ginsengibacter sp. GTDB lineage: Bacteria > Bacteroidota > Bacteroidia > Chitinophagales > Chitinophagaceae > Ginsengibacter. The sequence goes on from JBDTXP010000045.1 coordinate 12,385, forward strand.
CGGGCGTATGCGAATGCCTACAGGATAACTGTGGCCATATTTTTGTCCAAATTTCTCAAGGTTAGAAATGCTGTCAATATTAATATGAACCCCCAATTCTTTTGCCTCAACAATTTCGGAAAAATTGATCCCGTTGGATGTATACAATATTTCTGATGCGGTGAAGCCCGCGTGCATGGCAAGTTTAACTTCATTTATACTACTACAATCAATCGATGAACCCAGCGATCTCATGTATTTAAGCACGTGAATATTCGTTAGCGATTTACATGCATAAAAAATATTTGAATCTATATCCTTGAAGGCATTTGTTAGTTTTTGAAATTGGTAAGAAATGCGATCTGCATTATAAATGTACAGGGGCGATCCAAACTCTTCGGCAATATTTAAAAGTTCTTTTGAGGATAATACCGGTATCATAAGCGGATAAAAGTATAATGCAGGTCAGGAAATATTTTCTTGTGGGAAATCATTATTAGAAACCGGTGAAATTTCTTCCCCTGAAGATTCTTCGATCTTTATGTCAATGATTGTCTCATCAAAGGGCAATTCAAGTACATTATTTTCCTCGTTGGACTCATCACTCATTTTCGTAGCTTCCAGTATTTCCAGATCAAGTACTTCTTTTATTTTCGGTAAATCTTCTGATGAATTAATTCCAAAATAATCCATGAAAGTGCGGGATGTTGTATAGATCAGAGGTTTTCCCACGGCCTCTTCCTTTCTTCCGGCAATAACTACGAGGTCCTTTTCCAAAAGTTTTTGAACAGCGTAATCACAATTCACTCCCCTAATGGTTTCTATTTCTGATTTGGTAACAGGTTGCTTGTATGCAATGATGGAAAGCGTTTCAAGCGAAGCAACAGAAAGTTTCTTTAAATATTTATCACCATTTAGTTGTGCTATTGTAGCATAAAATGGTTTCTTAGTAAGGAATTGCCAACCACCGCCGCTCTCCACCACTTCGAAGGCATAAAAATCAGATTGATATTTTTCCACAATAGCCTCGAGCGATACACTCACCTGATCTTCGGTTACTCTATCTTCAATAAATCCGTGCGCATTATTGATGAGTTCCAAAATTTCATTTGCAGGCAAAGGCTTATCACTTGCAAAAATTAGGGCTTCAATATGAGGGATGATGATGTTTAATTCCATTTTTTGAACTGGTCAAAATCTGATGATTATCCCTGCAAAGCAGCCGCGCCACTCACTATTTCAGTAAGCTCAGTGGTAATAGCAGCCTGCCTGGCGCGGTTATAACTTATTTTCAATGTTTTTAATAATTCCTGCGCATTATCTGTGGCCTTATCCATTGCAGTCATTCTCGCGCCGTGTTCGCTGGCATTGGCATCCAGCATGGATTTATATAATTGGGTATTCAATATCTTAGGCATCAATTCCTGAACTAAAACATTTTTATCCGGTTCAAAAATAAAATCCGCTCTAGGCGCACCTTTAGCAGCAGTAGATTTCTTTACCGGCAAAAAAGGTTCAGCCACAAAAACCTGGGTTCCTGCATTTCTAAATTCACTGTAAATTATATCTATTGCATCTACTTCACCATTTGCAAACGCATCCATTGCATATTTTGCAGCATTAGCTACATTTTCAAAATTAAGTTCTGAAAACAGCGCCCAATAGTTATCGACGACCTTATATTTATTTTTAGTAAAATATTCATATCCCTTTTTTCCTATTGGTAAAATGGTCACATTACCTTTCGCAAGTTGGGATGCATATTTCTCATTAATATCAAAACGCGCAAGCTTAATGAGATTACTATTATAACCACCACATAATCCCCTGTCACTGGTTATAACGATAAGAAGCACTTTTTTTACCTCACGCACTTTTGCTAATGGATTGTTGATATCTCCTTCTGAGCTGCCCACAATATTAGTAAGCATTTCCTGCAATTTCTGCGCATAGGGGCGCATTTGAATAATAGCATCTTGTGCACGCCTGAGTTTGGCAGCACTCACCATTTTCATAGCTTTAGTAATCTGCTGCGTGCTTTGTACACTTTTTATCCGGTTTCTTACCTCTTTTAAGGCTCCACTCATTTTGTTA
>JBDTXP010000046.1:0-14133 GCA_040006135.1 Ginsengibacter sp.
CCAGGACCCATACATTAAAAGTGTATTGCTCTACCAACTGAGCTACCGAATCAATAAAAAATTGATTCCCTTTTTTTTAAAGGAGTGCAAAAATAGGTGAAAATGACTTTGAACCAAACTTTTATACAAAAAAAACTGTGATATAATTTTAATAATATCCTATCTCTCCTATTTTTGTTCTACATGAACAAATTTAAAGATAAAGTTGTTGCAATCACCGGTGGCTCAAACGGTATTGGTAAGGCATTAGTAAGTGAATTTCTATCAGCAGGGGCGAAAGTTAGTACCTGCGCACGGAGTTTTGATAAACTCAATAAATTATCCGCCGAATCGAAGAATCAATCACTACTTACTGTACAAGCCGATGTGAGTATTGAGAGTGATTGCGCTAATTTCATTTCCCAAACATTAGAAACCTACGGTCACATTGATATATTAATAAATAATGCAGGGATTTCTATGCGTGCACTTTTTAAGGACACTGATATAAATACTTTAAAAAAATTAATGGACGTTAACTTTTGGGGCTCAGTGTATTGTACCAAATACGCTTTAGAATCTATTATGCAGCAGAAAGGGTCTGTTGTAAGTGTCTCTTCTATTGCGGGTTATCGTGGGTTACCGGGCCGTAGTGGGTATAGCGCGAGTAAATTTGCGCTTAATGGATGGATGGAAGCTTTGCGTACAGAAATGCTTGATAGCGGGGTGAATGTTCTTTGGGTCTGCCCCGGTTTTACCCAAACAAACATCAGAAAAGTTGCCTTAAATAAAGATGCCAAACCGCAAGGGGAAAGCCCGCTGAATGAAAGTAAATTGATGACATCAGAAGAATGTGCAGTCCATATTATGAATGCTATACAAAAAAGAAAAAGAACACTTATCCTCACCTTTACTGGAAAGGAAACCGTGTGGCTAAATAAATTATTTCCTGGCCTGACTGATAAGCTTACCAAAAAATTCTTTTTTAAAAATGGCGAGCTTATAAAATAATTTTCCTATTCTTTTTTAAAACACAATCAAAAACAATTTGGTATTTTTAAGCCTTTTCAGTGATCAATTTATTATAAAAAATGGCGCTTATTACCCTCACATCGGATATTGGCAGGCAGGATTTTTTAACAGGTGCGGTAAAGGGTCAGTTGCTGGCAGTGAACCCTGATTTTAATATTGTAGATGTTTCTCATGAATTATCTCCATTCAATTACCCGCAGGCAGCCTACGTTTGCAGCAACGCTATAAAAAATTTTCCTGTTGGTACTTTTCACATTATCATGTTGAATCTATTTGATAAGAGACCAGAATATTTATTATTGATTGAACATAAAGAACAATATATCGGTTGCGCTGATAATGGCCTTATTTCTATGATACTTGAAGAAACGCCGCAAAATTGTATAATGCTTCCTTTAAAAACATCTGAGCAAAAGAACATTTTAAATTGCGCAAAAGTTTTTGGTGAAGCATACAAAAAACTTGTAGAAGGCGCATCTTTGGCAGATCTCGGACAAGCGGCAGAGTCTATAGAAATAAAGAATCCATTGCGTGCTTTGCTGGGCCCCAAACATATTGAGGGTCAAATAATTTTCATTGATAATTTTGAGAATGTAATTATTAATATTACTAAAGAGCAATTTGAAGAGCAAAGAAAAGGACGCAGTTTTAAAATTGTTTTTACAAGAGATGAAGTGATAGAAAAAATAAGTGAATCTTATGCTGACGTAAATGAGAGTGAAAAGCTTGCACTTTTTAATTCCGCAAATTATCTTGAAATTGCCATCAATAAAGGAAACGCAGCCGGTCTATTCGGACTTGAAGGTTATATGGACAGGCAAAATACACAAACTCAATATATGCAAAACAGGCTGTTATATCAAACAGTTAAAATCTTTTTTGAATAGAATCTTCAAGACTTTTTAGAAGATTAAAATCCATATATTTACCATTAACACAAAATGATATTTTATGAAGAAATTCTTATTCTTTTTCGCATTAGTTATTGCCAGTTTGTTTTCGTTTGCACAGGTGCGTATGCCTGCACCTTCGACTACTCAATATATAAAACAGGATTTTGGAATGTCCTCAATCGAGCTTACTTATTCCAGGCCAAATTTAAAAGGCCGAAAAATTATAGGCGTGGTAGAACCGTGGAACGTATTATGGCGTACGGGTGCGAATGCTGCAACTAAAATTACATTTAACGATGCAGTTCAAATAGGTAATACAAAAATTGATAGCGGTTCTTACGCTATTTACACCATTCCTCAAAAAAATGGCACTTGGCAGTTTATAATAAATAAAGGGTACAAAAACAGTGGTGTAACAGGTTATACGCAGAGCGATGATGTATTAAGAATGAACATTAAAGTCAACAAGAATGCACAAAAAATAGAAACCCTTACTATGCAGTTCGGAAATGTTTTACCTGAAAGTTGTGTTCTAAATATTGCATGGGAGGATTTTAATATGTCAATTCCTATAACTACAAATATTAAAGATCGCCTGAAGGCTCAGTTTGAAAGTGCATTAATGAGTGATAAAAAGCCCTATTGGCAGGCAGCTCAATATTATAATGATTATGAAAATAATAAGGTTAAAGCACTTGAAATGATCAATAAAGCGATTGCTCAAAGTGATAAGCCGGCTTTTTACCAGGTTTATTATAAAGCGAAGTTGCAAAAAGAGCTCGGTGATAAAAAAAGTGCAGTCGCTACTGCCAAACAATCATTGGAATTATCAAAAGAGGCAAATAATGACACATATGTTTTGATGAGTCAAAAACTGATTGCTGAGTTAAAATAATTATAACCGCTAACTATGATTTCATTTTTTTATTAGGTGCTTAGCAAAATTATTTTTTCCAGTAATGGATTTATTGAACTGAATCAATTCTTCAGGCTAAATTATTTGGTCATGGTATTGACCTTTTAATTTCCCAGCTTTTTTCATTTACTAAAATGAATTATTAAAAGAAAAGGGAGTCACCATTTCTTTGTAAGAATGTTTAACAATTAAAAATTTCCCATCCTAAATATTGCACTGATAATTTATTTCTCGAATTATGCTTTCGTTTTATTATAATTTGAAAGACTCTTTATTTTAATTAATCACCGGTTTGGAATGACCTGTACGCTTCCCTATGACAATTCTCATTTATGAAAAAGTCAATGTTTCGTTTGTTTATACACTTTAGCAAAAATTTGCACGCTTTTTGAAGTGCATGAGTTATGCCCCGAATTGTAATGATAGATGATGAAGAAGACCTTTTAAAGGTTACCCATAATCTTTTAGGTAAAAAAGGGTTTGAAATTTCATGTTTTACAGAATGGGAAAAGGCTGAAGAAGCTATCACTTTAAATCCGCCCCATCTTATATTGTTAGATGTTTTTTTGGCCGGTGTGGACGGTCTTGAAGTATGCAAAAGATTGCGTGCATCTCCAACTACGCGCCATATACCTATAATTATGCTATCAGGATATCCGAAAGTAGGTGGAGCTGCAATTTATGAATTTGGTGCAGATGAATTTATTAGTAAACCATTTGAAGAGGACGATCTCATTGAAAAAATACATACCGTTTTATCAAGGCATCATCAATCTACGTGAATGCTATTGAATATATTTTACTAAAAAACTTTCAATCATACTGCATGGTACGAAAAATGGTTTATCTGTAATTTCCAATTGTAATGTCTGACCCTGAACCTGGTAGTCACCCCTTATATTATTTCCAAAGACGGTTACTTCAAAATGTCCATTCGAAATATTTCCTTCGAACAAACCATTCTGATTTTCTATAGCAGATCTCGCTTTTTCAATAGCTATTTCTACAGGATCTGAAAAAGGTAAATTTAATTTACAGGCCATTATATAATTATTAAACCATTAATAAAATGTGATGAAGATTAATAAGCAGTTTTATCAGCTTTAATTTTCCATTCTTCAAAAATAAGACCTGCTTTTTTATTTTGTAAATGAATCATAGAAATTTTTCTATCATTAGGATCAGCCTTAATTTCCTCATAAATCATTGAGTCATCAAAGCCTACATTTGCTGCATCAATTCTTGAATTTGCATAATAGATTTTTATTGGCCGGGCCCAATAAATTGCACCCAGGCACATGGGACAAGGTTCACAACTCGTATATATTTCGCAATCGGTAAGTTGAAATGTTTTTAAATTATTGCAGGCATCTCTTATAGCTACCACCTCTGCATGTGCTGTAGGGTCGTTAGTAGTTGTCACCTTATTATATCCTCTGCCCACTACTTTATCTCCCTTTACCACAATACAACCGAAAGGCCCACCTTCATTATTATCCATTGCTTTTTGGGAAAGTTCAACAGCCTGCATCATAAATTCCTCTTCTCTCTTCATAAAAAAATGGAAAAATTGGTGAGGATTAAAGTTCTGTTTTTTTTTACAAATAATTGTAAATAATTAAAAATGGTAAATGTATATTTTCATTTTTTTAAAAAAAAATAAAACGGCTTAACTTTAGATTTCATAAAATTTATTTCATGATACCTGAAACTTATAAAATCCTTGCCATAGATATTGGTGGATCACACATAAAAGGGACCGTAATTGATCAAGATGGAAATTACTTGCAAAAATATCAGAAGAAGATTACTCCTTCACCTGCAACGCCAGAGAAAGTAATAGAAACTATTAAGGAAATTGCCGCATTATTTCCGGAATTCGACAGGGTAGCAGCAGGGTTTCCCGGTTATGTAAAGGAGGGGGTTATTAAAACTGCTCCGAAGTTGGGAATGGATTTATGGAAAGATTATCCCCTTGCAAAAAAGTTGCAAGATGTTTTAGCAAAACCAACATTAGTAATCAATGATGCGGATTATCAGGGGCTTGCCCTGGCGAATGGTAATGGACTGGAAATGATCATTACTCTTGGAACCGGATTTGGTTCAGCTTTGGTTATGAATGGCATTTTATATCCCCACCTGGAGATGTCTCAGCATCCTTTTACAAAGAAAAAAAATTATAATGATTACATCGGACAGGATGCGCTGGATAAATTGGGAAAGAAAAAATGGAATAAGCATCTAAAAAAAATATTGCAGGTTTTAAAGACTGTTTTTAATTATGATCATCTTTATATAAGCGGCGGGAATAGCGAAAATATTAATTTTCCTCTTGACGAAAACATTACAGTGTGCGGAAATAAAGATGGTATAAAAGGCGGCGCCATTCTATGGAAACAACATAATCAGAATCTTAAAAATAATTTATAATTTTTGTTATCATTAATTATTATGAAAAGAAAAATTGGGTTGGCCGCAGATCATGGAGGGTTTGATTTGAAAGAAATTATCTCTGGATATTTGAAAGATAATGGCTATGAAGTTGTTGACTTTGGCGCTGACTCAATAAATAAAAATGATGATTATCCTGATTTTGTAATTCCTTTAGCGGAAGCTATTTCGCAAAAAAAGCTCTGGCGTGGAATTGCTATTTGTGGGAGTGGGGTGGGAGCTTCTATTGCGGCAAATAAAGTGAAAGATGTAAGAGCTGCTCTTATAAATGATTATTTTTCTGCGTTCCAGGGAGTAGAAGATGATCACATGAATTTATTGTGCCTTGGCGGACGTGTGACCGGTTATGCATCTGCGTTAGAATATGTAAAGGCATTTTTAAAAGCAGAGTTCTCGCAATTAGAAAGGCATTTGAGAAGAATAGGTAAGGTAGCAGAGTTAGAAAAATAATTTATATAAGGAGCATTTATGAAATACAAAATTCTTTTCTGTGATATTGGCGGTGTGTTATTATCAAATGGCTGGGGACATGAATCAAGGCTAGCTGCATCCCTGAAGTTTGGTCTCGATTATGATGAAATCAATATACTACACAATTTTATTTTTAATGTGTATGAAATTGGAAAAATTACCCTTGACGAATACCTGGATATTGTAATCTTTCATCGCCCGCAAAAATTTTCCCGAAAAGTGTTTAAAAACTTTATGTTTAGTCAATCAGAGCAGTTGCCGGACATGCTTCCGTGGCTGATCAAATGGCGAAGGAAACATCCGGATTTAAAAATAATATCTATAAATAATGAGGCGCGCGAATTGAATGAATATCGAATTAATAAATTTGGTCTTCATCGTTTTTTTGATGCCTTTGTTTCGTCTTGCGAGGTAGGTATGCGTAAGCCAGATCCAGGTATTTTCCAGCTTGCCCTAGGTATTGCCCAGGCACCCCCCGCAGAATGTTTATATTTTGATGACCGGGAAATGCTGGTTAAATCAGCTAAGAAGCAAGGAATACATGCCCACCACCATGTAACCTTTGCTCAAACAAAAATATTATTGCAAGGTTTGAAATAGGCAAAAAATATTGTTTATTTGCATTATAGTTTACCAGACTCTTGCCATTTTCTTTCTGCAAGAAAAAAAACCTAAACGTTTTTTTTATGAAAAAAATCATTCTTACTGTATTAGCATTTATTGTGCTCGTAGTGGTAGCAGGTGCCTCTTACATTTATTTTGCAATGCCCAATGTAGGTGCAGCACCTGACCTAAAAATAGCTGTGACACCGGACAAAATACAACATGGAGAATATCTCGCAAGGCATGTTACATTATGTATGGACTGCCATGGAGTACGTGACTGGAGCCGCTTTGCAGGGCCTCCCGTTGCAGGGACTTTAGGCCGGGGCGGTGAAAATTTTAATGAGGAGATGGGATTTCCGGGAAATTTTTATTCAAAAAATATTACACCTACAGGATTAAAAGATTGGACAGATGGAGAAATTTTCAGGGCTATAACAACAGGGGTAAATAAAAAAGGAAAGGCAATGTTCCCTGTAATGCCTTACGCATATTATGGAAGAATGGATAAGGAAGATATATATGATATTATTGCATTTTTAAGATCACTTAAACCAATTGACTATACGCCCCCAGCAGGGAAATTATCATTCCCGATGAATTTTATAATCAATACAATTCCTCATAAAGCATCATTTGTAAAAAAACCATCTCAGTCTGATAAAATCGCTTATGGCGCTTATATGGTTAATGCAGCAGCCTGTATGGAATGTCATACTCCTGAAAAGAACCATAATATTATTCCTGAAAAAGCATTTAATGGCGGTCGTGTATTTAATATGCCTAACGGTGTTCTCCGGTCAGCCAACATTACACCTGATAATGAAACCGGTATAGGAAAATGGACAGAGATGGAATTTATACAACGCTTTAAAGTATGCGAAAGACTAGACAGTTCAGCTCCTTTGCCTCGTGACCAGGTAAATACTATCATGCCATGGCAAATGTTCGCGGGGATGGATACTTCAGATTTGAAAGCTATTTACGCATACCTGAGAACAGTAAAGCCTGTAAAGAATACTATCATTCATTTTACATCGAAAAATTAAATCGATTTATTTTTGCATTAATAAATTCGGGTAGTGGCGCAGCCCGGTAGCGCACACGTCTGGGGGGCGTGGGGTCGCAAGTTCGAATCTTGTCTACCCGACAGAGGTTGTTGTCCTGTTTACAATCAGGATCTCCCAACAATAAATTTTATCGACTCTGATTCACTCCATGTTCACAAGCATGGAGTTTTTTTTATAAAAGTTAATTTTATCACCTGTTGATGCCGTTAGTTTTATATGGTATTATTTTTGACTTTATTATTAAAATATCCTTGTTTACTTTTTAACCTACTTTATGCGATACTTCCTTGCTATGCTGCTTTTTGCATGCGTTTCAAATGCTCAGGCTCAAAAACTTTCAATTGATCTCTATGGTGGCGCAATGAATTACCAGGGGGACCTGCAGGATTCCAGGTATACTTTTAATCAATCCCATTTATCAGGTGGCTTAGGTTTATCGTATGAATTATCAGATCACTTTTCGCTTCGTGGATCATTATTGCTAGGTAAAGTTTCAGCTGATGATAAGTACGGTAGAAATAAAGACAGAAATCTGAATTTTGCATCTTCTATTACTGAGGGTCAACTTTCTTTGCAATATTTTATTACCCCCATTGGTGAACATTTTCTCACACCTTATATATTTGGCGGTATCGCTATGTATCATTTTAATCCTTATACTTTTGATACTGCAGGCGTCAAGACCTACCTCAGTCCGTTAAGTACAGAAGGTCAGGGATTTGTTGCAGGTAAAAATGTTTATAAACTTACTCAGGCTTCTTTGCCTTTTGGTGGAGGTATTAAATTATCATTGAGTGACAATATTAACGTCGGGTTGGAATTAGGATTGCGGAAATTATTTACAGATTATCTTGATGATGTAAGTACTACCTATGTAGATGAATCAACTTTGTTGGCAAATCGGGGCCCAAAGGCTGTAGCACTTGCTTATCGCGGGGATGAGGTAAAGTCTGGATCTCCATATCCTGTAGGTGGTAGCATTCGCGGGGGCGCTAAAAACAAGGATTGGTATTATTTTACCGGCATCACGCTCTCTTTTAAATTGGGTAATGGAGACGGTAGGTCAGGGGGCAGAAATAAACAATATGGTTGTCCCGTAAATGTTCGGTAGAATATCTCCACAGTATTTTATCCTAAATATTTTTTTTACTACTCCTGCTTTTTGTTAAAGCAAAGTCTTCTTAATTATTCGTGTGTAAATTTGCAACAGAAAAATGGCTTTGAATTATTTAAGCCTTTAGATAAAAATTTTATTATGGCTAAAGAGATTTCTGTAGTAGCACCAATAGCTTCAAAAATAGAAGTTATTAAAAAGGCATATGTTGATTATGTGCTTACCGAAAATGAAGACCCAAAGTCTGTATTTGATTTTGCAAAAAGGTTGAAAATAACTGAAGCAGAATTCTATAAATATTTTTCATCTTTTGCTGCAATAAAGAAAACAATTTGGAAAGATCTTATAGTACAGGCGATTAATGAAATTAAGTTTCAGCCAACCTGGGTCGGCTATAATTCGCGTGAGAAAATACTTTCTTTTTTCTATGCATATATTGAATTATTAAAAAGCCAGAGAAGTTTTGTCATTTATTGTCTTAATAATAAGAAAACAAAAATTTCAACTCCTTCGTTTCTGTTAGATACGAAAGAAATATTCTTAAACTTTTCTGAAGAGGTTATTAACGAAGGACTCGCAAGTGGCGAATTAGCCGACCGCAAATACTTTTCACAGAAATATAAAGATGGCCTTTGGTTACAATTGGCTTTCATATTAAATTTCTGGATAGAGGATGATAGCGATGGTTTCGAAAAAACTGATGAAGCCATAGAAAGAGGAGTACAACTTTCGTTTGATCTTTTTCAACGCTCTCCTCTTGACCAGATATTTGAATATGGCAAATTTTTGGTAAGGAACGGTAAGTTAAAAGAAAAAATGGGTTTATAATGAATCACACGCCTACACAGGAATCTATGCCTGTTACAAAAGTAGCCCGTTCTTCCAAATTTGTAAAAACAGGTATTAAGATAGGTGGCAATTATATAAAGCATTATTCAAAAAAAATTTTTAACCAGGATCTTTCCCGAGAGCAACTAAATGAAGATAATGCGGAGGATATTTATTCTGCCTTGAGCCAGTTAAAAGGGTCTGCATTAAAGATTGCGCAGATGTTGAGTATGGACAAAAATGTCCTTCCTAAAGCTTATGTAAATAAATTTACTCAATCCCAATACAATGCGCCGCCATTATCAGGACCATTGATCGTACGCACGTTTACAAAATCATTCGGGAAATCACCAGATCAAATATTTGATTCATTTAATTTAAAAGCATCTAATGCGGCCAGTATTGGCCAGGTACATGAGGCTACATTAAAAGGGAAAAAGCTGGCGATTAAGATTCAATACCCGGGAGTGGCAGATAGCATTTCATCTGATTTAAAATTAATAAAACCATTTGCATTCAGGCTGCTTGGGATGAATGAAAAGGAATTAAGTATTTATATCAGGGAGGTAGAAGAACGCCTTTTGGAAGAAACCAATTATAAATTAGAAGTGCAAAGGTCTATGCAATTTAGTGAGGCCTGCAAAGGGATAAAGAATATAGTTTTTCCAGAATACTATCCTAAGTTTTCCTCTGATAAAATCATATCTATGGACTGGGTGGAAGGATTACATCTTAAAGAATTTTTGCAAACAAATCCTTCACAGAAATTAAAAAATAAAATTGGGCAGGCACTATGGGACTTTTATAACTTTCAACAACATGAACTCAAAGCCGTACACGCCGATCCACATCCGGGGAATTTTTTGATAACTCCGGATGAAAAACTCGCTGTTATAGATTTTGGATGTATAAAGGAAATACCTGAAAATTTTTACGCGCCATTTTTTGGATTGATCTCTTCAGGTACAAGGAATAATAAACAGGCTACCATAAAAGCTTTTCGTGAATTGGATATGATTCATCCTGGTGATTCTCCACAACAGGTAGAATTCTATTATAAAGCTTACAAAGAAATGATGGAGCTTTTTGCTCAGCCATACACTAGTGATATATTCGATTTCAGTAACGAAGCGTTTTTTGATGGTCTATATGCTTTTGGAGAAAAACTTACTCAAATGCCTGAGTTCAAACAACCTCGCGGAGTGAAACATTTCATTTATATTAACCGCACAAATTTTGGCTTATATACTTTGCTTCATGACCTCAAGGCAACAGTAAAAACCAATACCTACAGTCCTCAACTTTGATTATTAATTTACACATTCTATTTGTGTGAATTCCCGGTGTGTGGTTTTTTGCCGAGATCATGCCAATCGGTTTCATTTACTTTTACATCGTAATGCTTTGCTGCTTTTTTTATATTAGCAAAGGCTACATCCCGTTCTTCATCAGAAACATCACTAACCTGGTCGAAACGGGCAAGTGCGTTTTTTACGTGTGAGCCATCGGTTAAAGGCTCTTTTCTTTTTCTTGGAAAGGCGTAAGCACTATCGGGAAGTTCTTTACGGTCATTAGATTCTAACTTACCATGCTCAGTGTCTGGTTTCCATGTTGCTTTTGACATAGTGTTTAATTTTTGGTTTATAATAAGAAGTATCAACAAAAAATTTGCCAGCATGAAGCTCAGAATATCATAAAAAAGATAGTCTTGTTTATTTCCCTACTTTTAATATTGTTAATAATAGAATTATTTAAAATCATTAATGCCTTTGTAACGTAAATGAAAAGTGTTACTCATTAAATCATTTATGTATGAAAGGAATTATTTTTTCATTTTTGTTTATCGCATTATCTTCCTGTGGAAAGGATTCACGTACATTGATAACTCAGCCTGTTCTAAAAGACACAACAATGAAAAGTTTTCTTGCTCTCGGCGATTCCTATACGATTGGCCAATCTGTAATTGAAAGTGACAGGTTTCCTATTCAAACAGCAAGAATATTATTGACCAACAATATAAAAACATCTCCTCCTCAAATTATAGCAGTAACCGGCTGGACAACTACTGATCTTTTAAATGCTATAAATTTTAATCAACCTTCGAATGATTTTGATATTGTAACACTTCTTATTGGAGTGAATAATCAGTACCAGGGGAAATCAATTGAGATTTATAAGTCAGAGTTTAGCCAACTACTAAATAAAGCGATAGGCTACGCTCGTCATTTGCCTTCGCATGTTTTTGTTTTATCCATTCCTGATTACAGTGTTACACCTTTTGCAGCGGGAAGAGATACGGCACTAATCTCACGCGAAATATATGAATTCAATGAGGCGAATAAAATGATTGCTATTGCCACAGGTGTGCATTATATAAATATTACTCCTATTTCCAAAGAAGCAAAAAATGATCCTTCATTAATTGCTTCAGATGGTCTTCACCCTTCAGGCAAACAATATAGTTTGTGGAGTCAACTGCTTGCACCTGAAATTATACAGGCATTGAAATAAATTTAAATTCTTAATGTTTACCGGTTTAAATAATCCTGGTAAGAGGCCTGCATGTAGGCTTTACCATATTTTAAATTGCTCGTATCATATTGAGGATCTTTCTCAATTATTTTTTTTGAAACATTATCCATTGTTGCAGTTCCCTGAGGTGTGACCCAACCAAATCCATTATTAAAAGAGTAAAATGCAAACTGCTTTGCAGAAGAATCGAGCAGGTCTTTCCCCCAAACAAATTTATTTCGTGGTATTTTTAACTGATCCAAAATGGTCGGAACAATATCAGTTTGGGATCCAATATTATGCACAACTCCTTTCACTTTTAAAGCACCACCGGTAAATATTAGTGGGATATGAAATTTAGAAGGTGCATCATTTGCATCATTTCCCGGAAGATGATGACCATGATCTGCAACCAGCACAATAAGGGTATTATTCCACCACGGAGTAGTTTTGCTTTTATTGATAAAGTTTCCAATTAGACTATCTGTATAATAAATAGAATTTTTAAATTTCGTTGTTTCGTCTTTTCCCGTGAAATGTTTTAGCGGAACATCATAAGGTTCATGGCTACTGAGGGTAAATAGTGTAGCAAAAAACGGTTGTTTCTTTTCTGGAATTTCATTGAAAAATTCATTGAGTACATATTCATCATGGACGCCCCATGACGTTGTTCTTTGCGAAATAGGGAAGGAATATTTGCTGACCAGTTTTTGTATGCCAATATTAAGTAGATATGATTTAATATTCGCAAATTCAAGTTCGCCTCCATACGTATAACTGCTATTATACCCCTGCGCTTGCAATGGTTGATTTATTGCTGGCAGGTTAAGTGTTTTATTAGGTGTTTTTATAATGCTGTTAATAGCCTGGTTGGGGTATGCGCTTAATATGGCTACCTGCCCTTTTTCACTTCTGTCACCAGATGCATAGATATTTGTAAATAATAGTCCATCTTTTGCAATAGAGTCCAGTTGCGGGGTTGCACCTTCTTTGGCCCCTAGGCTTCCTACCCATTTTGCTGTAAAACTTTCCAATATGATGATGATAATATTTGGTCTTTCTGTATTTAAAATAGAAGGAATTTTTGGTGTGCCGGTGTCGTACAATTCATTCACTAATTGTATTGAACGTCCCGAAGAATAATAATTGAAAGGATTACTTTGATTGTTTTTATTCAATATAGAAAATGCAAGATTCCATTCAAGATTAATGGCTGCATGATCTGCAAATAAATTTTTTGAAAAATAAACATCACTGATGTTCATCGGAATTTTCTGTATGCCACCTCTTATCGGAATAAAAAGTATAGCGATGAGTGTCAAGCGAAGTAGAACATATTTTTCTTTAAAAAAATCTTTTGTCGGTTTTATAAAGGGGTTAAACCATTTGTAATAAATAAATATAAATGCACCGGCTAAAATTATAAAAATAAATAGTAGCAGCAGCAAAGGTGCAGACGAAACGCTTGCGCCCATCTCTTTAGGTGATTTTAAATATTGCAGGGGAGTCGCGTCCATACGATAACCCCAGGCAGAATAAAGCCCAAGGTCAGCAATTGTAAAAAATGAAAATAAAATAATGAGTATAATAGAGTAGACTTTTATTATTCCATTTCCTTTAAACGATTTTAACCATGGTAGAAAAAGGAAAATAATAAAAGGGAGAATGCAAATGTACCCGGCAAAAGAAAGATCCATCCTTAAACCATAAATAAAGCCAAGAACTATTTCATTTGCTGAAAGACTGTGAAGTAATGCCGGATGATAAATCAAAAATAATAACCTGCAGACTGCAAAAAAAAAGAGCCAGTAAAAAAGGTATAGGAAATAAGGCTTAAAAATTTTTAAACTCATTTTGCAAATCTAACCTCGCAAATGTAACAGTAAAAAAAAAGTGCCGGTGATTTCACCGGCACTTTAATCACTTTCTATCAAAAGTTTATAACATTTTTACAGTTGTAGTTGTAATTACCTTGGTAGTTGAGGGAAACTCTTGTCCCATAGCACCTACTGTTCCTGACGCATCTGTAACTGTATTAGATGATTGAATAACACCTGTTTTAGAATTCACTTTTTCTTCTCCGGTAAACTTACCTGAAGTTTTGATTTCCAATTCCATCCCGTTATTTTCCATGGTTACATCATTGGAAGTTGTACCGGAAATAGAAAGAGTAACTACATCTCCATTTATTTCTTTAATGGTATAATTGGTAGTAGTCTTTGTATCTTTTGTATCATTGGTTGAAGTCCATGTATCACCCACCTT
>JBDTXP010000047.1:0-14046 GCA_040006135.1 Ginsengibacter sp.
TAATCAAATCAAAAAAAATTATGTAAAATTTAGATATTATTTTTTATAATATAAGTTGATATGACTAATTGAATATCAAGTCTAAATTAATATAAATATAAAACTATTAAATTTAGGCACATAAAGTTTTTTTTTATAACCTTCATTGCTCCAAAATTTAGCATGTTGTTTTCCAAAATTTACCTAATTTTAGAAAAATTAAATTCGTGCGGAAAAAATCAATAATCTTTGTAAGTGTAATTTTGTCACTACTCTCCTGCTCGGCTCCCAAAGCGGTGGAATATAAAACTTACCATAATTTCTCTATTAACAATCTTGGCTTTAACTCCTCCTCTATCAGTCTTGACCTGGAATATTACAATCCAAACAATTTTGGAATGCAGCTAAAAAATACTGACATGGATATTTTTATTGACGGAAACCTCCTTGGTCACAGTGTGACCGATTCATTAATTCAAATTCCGAGAAGGGGTAATTTTATAGTTCCTGTAAAATTTAATGTAGATATGCGTAATGCTTTTAAGAATGCATTCAATACATTGACAGGAAAAGAAGTTATGGTGAAATTAACCGGGAAGGTTAAAGTGGGTAAGGGAAATGTCTTCATGAATTTCCCTATAAATTACGAATCGAAACAAACGTTTTCGATGTTTTAATGCGGTCTTATGAGGATTATTTAGATACGTGCTGGCAGGTCTTGGGCAACCTTTTATACGCATCAGTATCGGCTGTTATGTCATCAGCATCATAGCCGAGATTGGCAATAGCTGTCTTTATATTTTCAATATTTGTTCTGTCGGTATACCATTGGACCCCCACTACATGCTTTCTAAAATCAGCTTTTACAGCTATTACACCATATTCATGTGCTAAATGATTTTCTATCCTTGTTTTACAAGCTTCATCCTGTACTCCCAGAGTCTGGATTACCGCTTTTTGAATAGGTTTTACCTGGCTAAAGCCGGCTAATGAAATAATAATAAAAGAAAGGAATACTAAGGTCTTTTTCATAATTAAAAACGAATATAAAAAATTACTTCCAATCAGAAGGATTGGCACGCCAGTTTAACAACGCTTTTTCATCAGCTTCACACACTTTTCCATCATCTTTTAAAAGCTTAACAAGGTGTTCATAATCTGTAAGAGATTCTACGGTAATACCTTTTTGAGCAAATGATTCTGAACATGTATTAAACCCATAATTAAATATAGATACAACTCCATTTACTTTCAGGCCTTCTTTTACCAGCACCTCTACTACAGCAAGGCTGCTTTTACCCGTTGAGAGCAAATCCTCTACAACAATCACATTTTGATTTTCTTTAAACTCCCCTTCTATTTGCTTACCCAGCCCGTGAGCCTTAGGTGTAGGTCTTACATAGATACAGGGCAATTTTAATTGGTCTGCAATTAATACAGCCCAGGGAATACCGGCTGTTGCCACGCCTGCAATCATATCAGCATCATTAAATGAAGAAAATACAAGATTGCTCAATTCTGATTTTATAAAATCACGGACAAAAGGATAAGATAGTATTTTTCTATTGTCGCAATAAATCGGACTTTTCCAACCACTCGCCCATGTGAACGGTTGTTCTATATTAATTTTAATTGCATTAATTTGTAAAAGCTTCTGCGCAATCACAGTTTTGTTGGTCATGCCGCGAAGATAATATATGCCATGGCTCCAATTATCATCTTCTTTGAAAACACGCCGGTTTATTTAATTGAAGATCTTAACCCTTATAAAGAAGATCTTCTTTCAGAAAATACTTTACTAATTAACAAGTTTACAAATAGATGGCTAGAAGAATTCTTACAAAACCGAGGATGGGTAAACTATAGTAAAATAATTGTATTGTGTAAGAGCATAACAAACCTCAAAAAAGATTTTTTCAAAAATTTTAAAATAATAAAAGCTGGCGGCGGCCTTGTCATAAATGAAAAGGGCGAATTACTCTTAATATTCAGACGTGGAAAATGGGATCTCCCCAAAGGGAAATTGGAGAAGGGCGAACGAATTGATGAATGCGCAATACGTGAAGTACAGGAAGAAACAGGATTAAAAAAAGTTATGCTCAACAACCCATTAGGAAGCACTTTTCATACTTATTATCAACAACCCAAATGGATCATAAAAGAATCAATCTGGTTTAAGATGACTGCTAATAGTCAAGAACAGCTTATGCCCCAACTGGAAGAGGATATAACAGAAATCAAATGGGTATCACCGAACCTTATTAAGAATTATGAACAGCTTATGTACCCGGCACTGATACCCTTGATAAAAGTGATGTAAATTTCAGAAAGCCTTAGCCTCGCATGAAGAGCAAGAAATAATTTCAATACCTAATATATATTGTATACTTACTAAAATTAGATATTCATTTTTTTTACACCTCAAAAATAATCTGTTTAATGCTGGCCGAAGGTCAAAGCCCATCAGTGGATATTTGGACTACTTCATTATCCCCGCTCCCTGTTGGAATTTCGAGTACATCCCATGTAAATTTTCTGAATTATTATTTCAAATAAAGGTTGGAATTGGAATGCATAGTGCAATAGTTGGTACTTCGCAATAAAATAATTTACTATGTCTCAAATTTAAATGCCATAAGGAAAGATTGAGATGAGCACATCCATTCGTTCTACTAAAACAGATGTGTAGTATATCGCAAAAAACTCAAATAGCCTTGTTCTAAATAGGGTTTCATTGTTTCAGACACTAACAAAAAGATAAAAAATATTTGGTATGAATTGTGCCTTGAAATTTCAAATCAATTTTTTCAACCAGAGTAAAAAAGATATAAAAATGGACCCTAAAAAAACAACATCAAAAAAAGCTAAAGTGGCAAATACGCTCAAAGAATTTTTCATTGACGGACTTAAAGATATTTATTGGGCAGAGAAGGCGCTCGTGAAAACGCTTCCTAAAATGTTTGATCAGGCTACCAATCAGAAATTGAAGACGGCTATTAAAGACCACCTGGCTCAAACTAAAGAACAGGTAACGAGATTGGAAAAAGTTTTTGAATCATTAGGGTTGAAAGCAGAAGGTAAAATATGTCTTGCCATGGATGGAATAATAAATGAAGGTACAGAAGTGATGAAAGGAACAGCAGTAGGTCCTGTAAGAGATGCCGGGATTATAGCCAGTGGTCAAAAAGTAGAACATTATGAGATCGCAACTTATGGAACTTTGGCTGCATATGCCAAAATCCTGAATGAAAAAACAGCCCTGGAACTTCTTTTGAAAACTTTGGGCGAAGAGAAGAAATCTGATACTATACTCAGTTCTATTGCCGACACCAACTTAAATTCCCAGGCAGTAGATGGAAAACATCGCTCGAAAGGTCTAAATGCTGTATAACTGATCCACACAACCCACAAAAAAAAATTATGAAAGTAAATGAAAATGAACCGTTTCAAAACGGCGCTAATCCTAAACAGGAACAGTTGGGAAAATTCACTACCGATAACCAGGGTGAATTCCTGACAACTGACCAGGGATTAAAAATAAATGATGATCAAAATTCTTTGAAAGCAGGCGATCGCGGTCCAACATTGCTCGAAGATTTTATATTAAGAGAAAAAATTACACACTTTGATCACGAAAGAATTCCCGAAAGAGTCGTTCACGCAAGAGGCTCCGGCGCCCACGGAGTATTTGAACTATATAAGCCGATGGGAAAATATACAAAGGCTAAATTTCTAAATGACACCTCTATAAAAACGCCATTGTTTGCGAGGTTCTCGACGGTAGCGGGTTTCAGAGGTTCTACTGACGTACCGAGAGATATCCGTGGATTTGCCGTAAAATTTTATACGCAGGAAGGCAATTATGATTTAGTGGGAAATAATACGCCTATATTTTTTATCCAGGATGCAACGAAATTTCCGGACCTGGTACATGCTGTAAAACCAGAACCTCATAATGAAATACCCCAGGCCGCTTCTGCACACGACACTTTTTGGGATTTTATTTCTCTGATGCCTGAAGCAATGCACAATATTTTTTGGCTGATGAGTGACCGTGCCATTCCTCGCAGCTTAAGGATGATGGAAGGATTTGGAATTCATACTTTCCGTTTTATTAATGAAGAAGGAAAATCCAACTTCGTCAAATTCCACTGGAAACCAAAGCAGGGAGTTTTAGGATTAGCATGGGATGAAGCCCAAAGAATTGCAGGAAAAGATACCGACTTCCATCGGCGTGATTTATGGGAAGCAATCGATGAAGGTAATTATCCCGAGTGGGAATTAGGTGTTCAAATTGTGCCGGAAGAAGATGAGCACAAATATGCCTTTGACCTTTTAGATCCAACGAAAATGATCCCTGAAGAAATGGTTCCTGTAGAAATTATTGGAAAGATGACGTTAAACAGAAACCCGGATAATTTTTTCGCAGAAACAGAACAGATCGCTTTTCACCCGGGGCATGTTGTTCCCGGAATTGATTTTACCAACGACCCCCTGTTGCAAGGAAGATTGTTCTCTTATACTGATACTCAAATCACGCGTTTAGGTGGACCAAATTTTCATGAGATCCCCATTAATAAATCGATACCTGAGGTAACCAATCATCAGCGCGATGGTATGCACAGGATGCAAATAAATAAAGGTAAGGTCGCCTACAATCCTAATTCAATGGGTGGCGGTTGTCCTTTCCAGGCGATGATTTCTGAAGGTGGTTTTAATTCTTATGAGGAGCGTATTGATTCCGCCAAAATCCGGAAAAGAAGCAAAAGCTTTTTCGATCATTTTAGCCAGGCTGATCTGTTTTATAAAAGTATGTCTGAGCATGAGCAGCGACATATTCAGAATGCATTTGCATTTGAATTAGGAAAAGTAAAAATTGTTCCAATCCGGCAAAGGATGGTAAATATGTTACTGGAGGTTAATGAAAAATTAGCGATAATTGTAGCAGATAAGTTAGGATTGATTCCTGAGAGATTACCACAGCCCATTACAGATAGCATTCCTGCAGACGGAAATTTGGAGCATTATCATTCTTTAAAAAATAAACTTCCCATTGATAAAGCACCTTCCTTAAGTATGGCTAATAAGCTTCCAAAAGACATAAAGGCCAGAACAATTGCTTTATTAACTGCAGATGGCGTAAGTGATGATGCCTTCACGAAAATCAAAAAAGGGCTGTGTGATTTGAATGCTAAAGTCGCGATCATTGCGCCCAAACATGGTTTTGTAACTACTAAATCCGGTGATCAATATCCAATTGACGAAAGTTTGCTGACTGCCACTTCTGTTGTCTACGATGCAGTGTATGTTGCCGGTGGCGTTAGTGTTAAAACGCTTTTATCGAATATGGACGCACTTCATTTTGTAGCTGAGGCTTTTAAACATTGCAAACCAATTGCTACCGAAGGATCTGGAAAAGAATTCCTGCAACGTGCAATTCCGGGCCTTAACTTACCTGCCCCCGGAGTGCGTACAAATGGAAATTTAGAAGATTTTGTAAAAGATATAAAACATCATCGATTCTGGGAACGTGAAGTGACACCAATCGTTCCGGCTTAAGACTGCAAATTATAAAGGCTTCTCAATGAGGCCTTTTTTATTTTCATTCCTGTTTCCATTGAAGTGTTGGACACATTCGTACTATTATGTAGAAGGATTAAGCATTATTCACATCCAGAAAGAAAAGTATTTATTTTTTTATGTAAACCAAGTGGAAGTTTCAACTAAAACATAAAGTCAACCTTGCACCAGGTTACAAATTCAAAAAAAATATAAAAACTATTTAACTGGTTTCAAAAGAAAAGTGAAGGTGCAAAATCAAAAAAAGATTTGGAAAGTTGGTTTGGCAAAATTTCCGGAAGAATGGTGGCGTACTATGATTATATGAACCGTTTTGAGAGTTCTTACAAATTAATTGATATACGGTATGTTGCTCTATCATGAAATATTAAGCATAAAATTTGTGAGTAGGTTTCCATTCATAGAAAGCTGAAGTGCATGGCTTTAACCATTTCAAAATAATTAATAACAAAACGCCCTTATGGCCGAAAATGACAGTAATCAATCTCAGGAAAAATTATCTTATCAAAAAAAAGTATGGATAGCAGGCGGTATCCTTACATTGCTAATAGTACTCTTATTATTATTTAAAACGCTTTTCAGCATACTATTGCTCACATTAGCAGGCGCTCTTTTCGCGATCTATTTTCATGGCTGTGCAAGCTTTTTCAAAAGGCACCTCCATGTTTCATCAGGCTGGAGCCTCGCACTTTCAATCGTAATTAATTTAATTTTGTTTGTGGTATTCATTTGGTTCGTAGGCGCAAGGTTACAGCAACAGGTTACTCAACTAACGGATACATTGCCCCAAACAATTGATAACGGTAAGGCATACCTGCAAAAAACAACTATTGGAAGTAAGGCCCTACATTACCTGAATTCTTCAGGTGATTCTCAAAAAACCATGTCTATGGTCAAAAGTTTTTTTTCCTCCAGTTTTGGAATTTTGAGTGATGTGTATATTATTCTGCTTCTTGGAATATTTTTTATCGCCAGTCCTTTCACCTATAAAAAAGGAATCGTGCATTTACTGCCGCCGAAGGCAAAAGAAGAAGGGGTCCATCTATTAGATGAAATTCATGATGTCTTAAAAAACTGGATTAAAGGACAGCTTTTTGGTTTCTTATTTATTGCTGTACTTACTGGCTTAGGCTTGTGGATAATAGGAATGCCAATGATATTAACCCTTGCATTAATAGCCGGCTTATTAAATTTCATTCCCAACTTCGGTCCTGTTATTGCCCTGATTCCAGCGGGCTTAATTGGCCTTTCGCAAAGCACAACAACTGCCATCCTTGTACTTTGCCTGTTTACGTTTATTCAATTAGTTCAGAGTGCCGTAACTCAGCCTCTCATTCAAAAAAAGATGGTAAGCATTCCTCCGGCTCTTATAATTTTTGGTCAGGTAGCTATGGGTTTGCTAGGCGGATTTTGGGGTGTATTACTCGCTACACCTGTTATAGCAATAATAATGACCACCGTAAATAAACTATATGTAGAAAAACAGCACTACCATAAATATAAATTTGAAAAAAGTTCCTAAAATTTTGAAGGACATCCTAATTAATTTTAAAGAAAAGTCCCGCATATGGTTTATGATCGTTAATTGCATTTCATTACAGTGCTCATCGTAAGAAATGGTTGGTCAACCGAATAAAGTTTTTCGAATTTTGTTAATCCGAAATTTGCCGTACATCTTTCAGGTTCAAAATATTAATAGGTAAGGGCTCTTTCTTATCATACAATTTAATTTCCTGTATGTCTGCAGGTAAAGAAAATCCATGAGTTTCAAGAGCTTCTTTCACTTTTGTAATTACCTCACTTTTTATTTGCAGCACTCCTTTTTTATAATCAAATGTGTCTGCCCAAAAATATACTTTGAGATTTACTGTGCTTACCGATAACTCCTCTACAACAGTAAATGGCTTTATGTCGTGTTTGATATCTGTTATGGATTTCATTACTTCTTCAATAGTGGCGATAGCATCAGCAATGTTATCCTCATAAGCAATGCCTACCATAAAGTTGAGACGAATTTTGCCATCTCTCGTAAGGTTAGTGAGCGGTTCTTTAACCATTATAGCATTTGGTATAAACACATCCCCTTCGTCAAAGGTTTTAATATGTGTGGTACGAAAATTAAGCGCCATAATATGCCCACTGAATTCCCTGATAACTATCGTATCATTCAAGCTGAAAGGTCTGTTAAACGCAAGGATAACACCACCCAAAAAATTTTCTGCAATATCTTTAAAAGCAAACCCAAAAATAAAGGCTGAAATACCTGCACCCGCGAGTAAGCCTCCGGCTATTCCTGATAATCCTAATATTTGCATGGCCAGGATAATTCCGCAAATAATTACAACTGCTTTTGTTATTTTGCTAATGAACCGCACAAATAAAGGATCATGTTCTGTCCCTGAAAGGCTTTTCTTAATTGTTCTGGCAATATAAGCAGCAACAAAAAACACAATAACCAGAAGTATAATAGCCATTATAAGTCGTGGCAGAGAAAGTAAAAATTTATTCCAATACAAGGTCATAGATTCCATCAGGCCATTAGTGAACGATTTAGCACTTTCTTTCATAAATATTTTATATAAAATTTTTTAAGTAAAAGTTTTTTATAAATGCAAATAATCGTGCCTGAAAAAGGTGATTATAAATATAGACATTTCAGACTTCCGTTAATGACAAACTTGAATT
The DNA here is from genome assembly GCA_040006135.1 of Ginsengibacter sp. Taxonomy (GTDB): domain Bacteria; phylum Bacteroidota; class Bacteroidia; order Chitinophagales; family Chitinophagaceae; genus Ginsengibacter. The sequence continues at coordinate 8,245 of JBDTXP010000047.1, forward strand.
CTTTAAAACTTCTTAAATGTGTATGTATATACTCATATCGGGAAACCGAAAGCTAAAGTGTCAGTGATTTGTAAATCCAGGCGCAGTATATCAATCAATAGCATAAGGGCATGATTGTAGATATAAATAAGCTACAACTAACTCAAAAAAAATAAATCCAAAAAATATGTCAGTTAAAAAAGTAACCGGTAAATTAGTACTGTTCGCAACAATTTTATTTACCATATTCTCACTCAACTCTTGTGCAAAAAAATTGACCTTTGGGACATCATCCATAGTTCCTGGTGCGGAAGGCTCAGTTAAAATAAAGTCTGATAAAAACAAAAACACTTCCATTGATTTAAGTGTAGATCGACTCGCCGACCCCTCAAGATTAAACCCACCAAAAAAAACTTATGTAGTCTGGATGGAAACCGAAAGTAACGGTACAAAAAATATCGGTAGTCTTAATACTTCCAGTGGATTCTTATCTGGTAAAATGAAAAGCTCATTGAAAACCGTGACACCCTTTAAACCTACTGGCTTTTTTATAACAGCAGAAGATGATGCCACTGCTCAATATGCTAACGGGCAGGTAGTTTTGCGAACCAATTAAAATTCACGAAATATCAATTTATTATTTGCATAAGAACTGTATTCCTGCTGATAATATACTCATTGATTTGTTATTTTAGTTGCATTTAAAATTGAGATGCGTTTGTGAAGTTCAATCCAACTTACTTGAAGATTATGGTATACAAAGAACCTGGCGAATTCTGTAAACGGCTTTTTTAAATTTTTAATAATCAGTAAAGCTGCAATATTCCCTTCTCTTGCTATGTTTATCCGGTACTTTAACCGTTAGATTACTCAACTTTAATTGCAAAAATTTGTTTTCCTTCAATGCCAAATCCAATATAACTATCCTGACCATTCGCTGACTGTGTCGCAATTGATTTCCAAACGCTATAATTGCAATCCGGCAAATCAAAGGTGTACATAAAGGTGGATGGTAAATTTGTTTTTTTATCAGGACAAGGAGAAACAACCGCGCCCGGCTGCAACGAGTACACACCTGTTTTCAATAGTATAATACCTACTTTAAAATAATAAGGATCGTTATTACAATAGGTAATAAAATTGAGATCATTTCTTGTAGAAACCAACGGCCCAAAATTAATATCCAGGCCATTCTCTACCACCACAGATGCGTATGTATCAATATTACGATCAATAGGATATTGCTTTATAAGTGTAAAAAAGACTTTTAGAAAAGTAGTATCAGTAGAAATATTACTAGCACTTAATTTATCGAATAGCGTTTTATCAGCAGTTTTATATTCTATCCAGATGGTGTCATTTATTGAATAAACTTTTTTTAATGGTGTCAGACTAAGTTTTGCTGTATACTGAAAAACAGGAATTATTGGTGGTGGCATTTCTTTATTGCACTGCATCCCCATGGTAATAAATGCAAAGCCTGCTAAAGCAAATGACAGTAAATAATTTTTATTCATACAATGTGTTATATAATTTCATTAGTAGCAGGTGATTGCAATTGAAGAATACAAACTTAATTTATTTTGCTTTAGGTTAAGGAATATTTCTATTCTTATCAATTGCCCTTTTCTTTAAAATAAACAATATGGAAATTTTTACTAATTTTTTTTATATATATCTAATAACCATGGGCCCGGTGAAGCCCGCGCACAATTCATTGCAGGTAAACCTGTGTGAACATGTGGGTTTCTATTAATATTATTTATTTATAGTTTTTAAATTTTTATAAATTTGATCCATGCTATCAGAAGAATTGAAACTGAAAACAAAAGAAAAGCATCAACAGCTTGAAGTGAAAATTGTTGGTGCAATTAAAGCGATCCGGCAGCGAAAAGATTATGTGGACTTGTTACAAATTTTTGCTGGTTATTTTTATGAGCTGGAAATTTTAATAAAGCAAACGCTTAGCAATAATGTTTTACCCGATTTTTCTTTACGTCGTAAAGCAGCTGCTTTACAAGCCGATCTTTTGTCTATGTCCGCTTCTATGCCTGAAAGAATCAGCAATGAAAATTTACCCATTATTAAAAATAACTTGCAGGCAATTGGTGCGTTATATGTAATGGAAGGCTCTACATTAGGTGGTGGAGTTATTACAAAAATAATCAGTGCTAAACTCCCGGCCGAAAAGGCTTTTACTTTTTTTGAAGGCTATGGTGAAAAAACGATTGAGATGTGGAACTCGTTTAAAACTTCAATTAATGCGATTAGTCTGACCAAAGAAGAGACGGCTATTATCATTGAATCTGCCAATGAAACATTCAAAAAATTCAGTCTTTATTTCGACCTCATCAACGCTGATTAAAAGAAAGGAAAAAAGTAGATCCTTTTCCTTCTTCACTTTCTACCCAGATATTTCCTTCATGTTTTTCAACTATCTTTTTTACGATAGCGAGACCAATACCCGAACCTTCTATATTTCCTACATTTTTCATGCGCATGAATAAAATAAATATGTTGTCGATATCCTTTTGAGGAATTCCGATTCCATTGTCCTTTATCGAATAGATTATTTTTTGCTGCACCACCTTACCTTCTATTTTAATTGAGGGACTTAAAGCATGCTGCGAATATTTTACGGCATTCCCTATCACATTACTAAACACCTGCCAGATCATTACGGGATCGCCTTCCAGGTTGGGAGTTTCTCCTATTATGATGCCTGCTTTCACTGATGGGAATACCTCCGACAGGTCTTGCACAATATCTTTGAGAATATTTTCCATGTCTACTGGTTTGTACTGAACATCGTGTCGACCAATGCGCGAGTATTCAAACACTTCATTTATCATATCGTTCAGTATGTCTGCACGGTTAATAATGCGTTTGATAAAAATCTTGTTTTCCACGGGAATCTGAGCATCGGACTCCATCAATTGGGCATAGCCTTTTATAGCAGTGAGCGGATTTTTTAAATCATGCGAAATAGTATAACTGAAAGTATCGAGTTCGTCATATGCATCTTTCAACTTTTCATTTAATGCTCTTGTAATACTTGCCTTAGCACTAATAACTCCCAAAACTTCTGCACGTAAACGCAAAGCAGATTTAATTTCTTCACTATACCAGGGTTGCGAGGTTCCGGATACTTCTTGTGTCCATTTTTCAAATGAATGACGCGGCGATATTTTAAGTAGGTCATCTTCGCCTGCAATTACGGGTTTGTTCGGGTTGCCGGCCCAACTTATAGTTTTAATAATTTCAGGTTTGAACCAAATAATGTGTTCATTCAGATCTTTCGAAAGCACTACAGACAAGATGCCGCATGCAATTTTTTTATAAGCTTCCGCCTGCGGAAATGCTTGTCCTAAATGTGCATTTGCATAAAAGCCTGCTGAACTGCTTTTTGAAATCCATGTAACGAGTTCTTTAATGTCTTCCATTTCGGGAACGACACCTGCAGTAGTTATTTTATTATCATATATCAGTGCCGCGCCAGTTGCCTGAACAACGTTCAATATATTACCCTGCTCTTCGAATAGTGCATCTTCTATGAGATTATCTCTATGAAGGTTTACAGAAAGTTCATCAACTATACCGTAGTAGGAAGATAACAATTGAAGATCTTCCGCCTCATACTTTATCTCTAATGTAGCAGATAAAATCTGGCCAACAAGTTTAGCATCTTCGCGTGATTCATAGTTTATAAACCGGGGAGAATAATTATGACAGGCAATAAGTCCCCATAATTCTTTTTTGCAAATCAGTGATATGCTGAAACTTGAGCAGACACCCATATTTTTCAAATACTGAATATGAATTGGCGAAACAGCTCGAAGTTGCGAATAGGTCAAATCCAGGTCAGTGGAATCCCCTTGAAGAACAGCAATTGCTACGGGCTCATCATTAACATCACTTATAAGCCTCGTCAGATTTAGCTTATATAATTCTCTTGCCTGTTTCGGAATATCAGAAGCAGGATAATGTAGGCCCATCCAGGATTCTAAATCCACATTTTTTGATTCTGCCACAACCTCACCATGTCCATCTTCAGCAAATCGATAGATCATAACGCGATCGTACTGAATAATTCGCCGGACTTCCTCCGATGTCGTATTTAGTAATGATTGTACAGAAGATTCTCTTAAAATAGTAGGAATAGATTTAGAAATTACCTTAGCTGAATTGCTGTCAGAAGATAAATCCTCCTTTTCAAATTCAAAAAGTATATGGCTACCAGATTCACAAAAGACCAGGTTGAAAGATTCATTATTAATATCCAGATTGATGGGATTTATATCAGCAAAATTCTTTTCAAGAATTTTTGACCAATTCACTTTACCGACACTATCTATTACATTTCCAAGCTGTAGGATAGGCTTGTTGAGCAATTGAGGAAAAGTACCCGGAATAAAGTCATTAATGTTTTCGCTTATGAACCTTATAATTCCGCTATTGTCGGTAGCAATTAAAAAACCGTGTGATTGTATTTTTCCCGGAATATGGATCGGTTCCAGATCACAATTTGAAAGGTTCACTTTTACGACCGACATTGTAAATATTTATGCTGCAGTAAAGTAAGGTAGTTATAATTAATCAGGGTTTACGTTTGCGATTAAAATAACCCCACAAATGCCAATTGGGTAACGGTGTGCAAACATAAGAGCGAAAGTGGATTAATTCTTTTCAGCCACAGCATAAATTACATTGGTCTCAATAAATTTTGTATTATTAACTCTTATCCATTCTGTATTTTGCTTTTGCACTCTCAATGAAGCTTCTGTTCCTAATTGATCAATTGTCCATCTAAAACCTGAACCTAATACTATGATCCACCAGTCTTCGGGTGTATGTATTAAGTGAATGCCATTTTCTGCAACAACGTTGACATCTTCTATTCCTCCGGAATAAAATAAATCTTTAACCGACTGTACGTTTGTTATTCTATCCCACGGATTAAATGCAGAATATAAATCCGGACGCTCCTTTTTAATTTGTTCACGCCATACATCGTAAAGTGGAGCAAAAAGATTTGGTCCCCATGTAGTTATTACAAGTTTACCTTTTGGCTTTACCATTCGCCAAAGTTCTTTGAGAAGCCCCTCCATATCGGGTACAAAAAAAATTCCAAAAACACAGATAACAACATCAAAACTCTCATCCGGATATTTTAATTCGGTCATGTCTCCGTAAAGAAATTGAATGTTTTCCAATTCAAGTTTCTTAGCTTTTTCACGTCCTAATTTCAAAAGATTTTCTGCAATATCAACACCAATTACATTACCGGTTGTTCCTACGTTTATGGCTGCCGGTATTGCTGACGCACCACTTCCACAAGCCACATCTAAAACGCTCAAACCTTTTTTAAGATGTAAACGGTTAACGGTAGCATTGCCATATTTATTCCAAAAAGAAAGTGATTCATTATCAAAAAAATCTGAAGCCAAATTGTAAGTAGTCGCAGCTTTTAATTTTGACGCATCTGTTATTTCTTTCATTATGAACTTTTGAAGTTGAACCGCTCAAAAACAATTTCTGCCAATGGTGAGGCTTGCTGCTTCGTTGGTGCATGGCTAGTTCAGGAAACCCGCCAGCCTACAATAATTATAAGAGTTCAAATTACGAACAAAAGTTGAAAAGAGATCCGTCAGCATATTGGGACATTTTCTCCTTTGTGCATTATAAACATTTTCTAGAATAGATTCATACGCCCAAATTTCAAATACACTTTTCAATCGTTTCCTTTAATGATGGTATATCAAAAGGTTTTTTTATGAAACCCTGTGTGTTTAGCTTTTTACTTGTTTTTTCTACCTCATCATT
>JBDTXP010000048.1:0-14017 GCA_040006135.1 Ginsengibacter sp.
GCGGATCTTGCAAAATTGCGATCAGTTATTGCAAGATTCGCAGACAATCCTAAAAGATTGCCGGCCGAGGTGGCAGAGAGAGTAGACCCATTACTATTAGCAGAGTAACTCATTTCAATATTGCCTTCAAAACCAAATCTTTTGAGTGGTGCTAACTTCACAACCATATCAAGTAAATTAGTATCCTTTAATTCTACAATATCAATCGAAGGCGTTTCCCATACACCCACTTTATAAAAGTTATTGATAGTGGTATAATAATCATCCTGACGAAATTCATCGCCTTTTTTCATTTGAAGGTTCGTACTTAGGAGCGTATAATTAAACTTTCTTTGATGAAATTTTACGGTATAGCCTGGTAAAAATTTTGTTTGAAGACTTGAATCCTTATAATTATCGCCCGGTGAATAATCGGGCATAATATAAATTTCATTCAAATAATATTTCTTCAGGTTAGATGTGTCGGAAGCATTATTAAGCTGGATGCCTATTCTTACCGTAGGCTTGTTTCTTTGTTCATTTGCTTCAGCCAGGAGACGTAATTGCTCGAAAGGATCTTCAGATATACTGGTAAGTGCCGCAATTGTTGAGTCACCGGTTACGCGTATATCATCTGCAGTAAATTTGTAGTAACCATTGTTTTTAAAAAGGTTTACCAGCCTGTTGGTTTCCTCGTTTACTCCACTTTTGGTTATGGGCGAATTTTCTTTCAACACGGTTTTATTTTTTGAAGCAAGCGCAAGCTCCTGGAATCGGGTGCTGTCGAATAAGTAGGCAAGTGTATCAATTAAAGTACGCTTGCCCGTTTTTACAACATAATCTACAATTACTCTTTTTTGATGGCTATTTTTTTTATAAACAGTATCAAATGTTGAGCTAATTCCGGGGTTATAGTAACCAAGGTAGGCCAACGCTGTAGCCATGTTAGCCTCAGATTGCTTTATGTTGTTAGTATCCAGTGTTGGCGGGCGTATTATGGTGTGAAAGATAAAAAAAGCATCTTTAATTTTTACCCGTGCGCTATCATCTAATTGCAATTTTAATTTTGATAACATCACTACTTGCTCATCTTTGCTGGCACCTTCAGCAGAAAGACTAATATTATTTTTAAAAATAAAAGGAACATTTTTTTGATATTTTCGCACCGAAGTAAACCCTGAATATTTCCTGGATGTAGCACATCCTGAAAATATAATAAGCGCAATAAGAATAATGCCACCGCTGCGAAAAAATTGAAAATAAGGATTAATTCCTTTCATAAATACAAGCCATGTTGTCAAAAAAGATGCTCAAATATATTCAAAGTTTACACCTTAAAAAATTCAGGACCCAGGAGAACTGTTTTCTTGCTGAGGGAGATAAAATAATGAAGGAGTTTTTATTGGCCAAAAAGTTTGAATTACAAACTCTATGTGCCCAGGCATCCTGGCTGGATCAAAATAAATCTCTATTGAAAGGATTATCACCGGATATTATATATGAAGTAAACGAGCAGTCTCTGAATCAGATATCAATGTTAAAAACGCCCAATGCTGTGCTTGGAGTTTTTAAGCAAAATCTTTTTAATTTGCCCGGATTAAAAAATAGAATCAGCATAATGTTGGACGATCTCCAGGATCCGGGAAATATGGGCACTATTATCAGGATTGCCGACTGGTTTGGAATCGAACAAATAATTTGTAGTGAAAACTCCGTCGATTGCTTTAATCCAAAAGTCATACAATCCTCTATGGGAAGCATTAACAGGGTTAATATTTTTTATGGCAACCTTTTCGATATTTTAGAAAAAAATAAGGATGTCACTGTATATGCAGCTACCCTGGCAGGTACGCCATATTATGATTTGCCGGAAATAAAAGAAGGAATAATCATAATTGGGAATGAATCCCAAGGAATAGATCCCGACCTTTTAAAATTAAATATTCATCGTATAAGTATTCCAAAAATAGGGCATGCTGAATCTCTGAATGCCGCCGTAGCTGCGGGAATACTTATTTCGCATATTAAAATGAGGTCATTGAAATAATTTATTGGTCCGCCTTTACGAGCACCACGCGGCTACGATCTATCTTATAAACTGCATTGTAAAAATCTAATATTTCTTTTTGCATATCTGCTTTAAATCTCCCTGCATGCTGCACCATGATTCTTGAGAAAATAATTTTATTATCCTTCATGGTACAATTCACAGTATAGCTGGCAAAGGCTGTTTTCATAACTACGTTTTTTGGAGAAGACTCAATTGTATATCCGGCCGGAACATTTATTTCCACATCGTCCTGGTCGCGATAGGCATAGGTGAAAATAAAATCTGAAGTACGGCTGCTATCCGCCAAAAGTATTAAACCTGATCTGTTAAGCACATTAGGAACTAAAAAAATTCTTTTCCCTGTAATTGTAGCGTAATTAGAAGCAGTAATATTTAGTACTTCATCAATGGAAGGGAGTGCGGTCTTATTTTGCTTATAGTTATAATTATTAATTGTATAGGTTGACAGGGATAAATTTTTCTCCAGCGCCTCCTTTATTTTTTCGGGAGATAAATTATCAACCATTTGATCTAAATGATCCTGTTGTATAGCTGCGTAATTTGTTTTTACTTCCAACGATAAAGTCCCCTCTTCATCCAGGTCCGCTTTTATTTTCCGTAATTGTTGGTTTTCATTTTCTTTATAGATAGGTGTGGAAACAACTACGCCACCATCTTCTGTAATTACAAGAGCTTTACGGTTTGCAGTAAAATCACTCATGTAACCAACAGGAATTTGTTGACTTGTACATTCAAGCCACATAGTATCCTTAATTAAAGGCACACAAAGAATTACATGATTAAAAGATTGTGAAGGAAGATCAGGTATAAACCTATTTTTAGCATAACTGGTGGTGCCGGCATAAACTAATGTATACAAAGAACGGATACCTGCATATTTTAAGAGGCTGTACATGTAGTTAGAAAGTGCTTTACAATCTCCAAAACCATTCTTAGCTACGTAGCCTGCATCAAAAGGTTGCCAGCCGCCGATGCCTAATTGAATACTTATATATCTTGTGTTATGCTGTAAAAAATTGTAGAGAATTTTTATTTTTTCTTTGGTATCTGAAACCCCTGCAAGCAGGGGATTTACCTGTTGAATAATACTTTGTGGAAGTACATCCCTTCCGGTATTAAGTGAATATTGAAAATCGCCAAACTCTTTCCAGGAATTCATATTGCCTTTATAATTTCCAATTTCAAACTCAGATGGAGAAAAATACACAACAGGCGCGAGTTCTCTTAGTAAGGATGATGCAAATGGTACTTTAATAGCAGGCAAATTCTTCACCTGCCATTTTTGATTTACGTTCCCATTATCAGTTGTTTGCCTGGATGAATCTTTATAGTAAAATGCCCGGTAATTTATTTTATAATTGGCAGGATGTTGAATTGTAAATTCACTGCTCTCTACTGATATTGCTTCATCCTCTTGAGGAACCCAATTTGGGAATAAAAAGGTATTGTTATTTAAAGTAACAATATCATATTCTACAGTGTAAGGATAACTCTTATAATAAAAGTCAAAAGTCTTCATCCTTGTATCTACAGCCATGCTGTTATCATCCGTAGCACTCACATCACGGATATCTTTATTTTTTATTCTTTTTACCACATTACCCTGGGCATTATAGAGTGTTCCTTCAATATTATCAATTGACATAAGCTTTCCATAAATAACATGGAGTACAGCGTGCTCATCTCCATTTTCATTTAATACTGTAATAGCATAATGTTCATGAAGTTTTGTACTATGTAAATTAAGGATCGAAAATTCAGTAATATCTATCCGCTTTACTGCATCAGCATTTTTTAGAAGCTGTACCGGGATATTTTTTGCTGCAAAATTGATATCTCCTGCATTGGTTAGTGCAGGAATTAGTAAAATGAAAAGGATAATAAGTTGTCGCATTATTTAATTTTTTTGAAAACAATTTGCTCAGCCTGCTTCTTAACTACTAATTCAAAAAATGATCTTAGCTGATCATATTCATCCGGGTTAAAAAATGCACGGTCTAAATGAATGCGGTTTATCAGAGATACAATACCACTCGCTTCAGAAATGCGATATTCAAAGAAACTTTTACCGCTTTCATCTAAATGTACAATTATTGGTTTAGGTAGTTCATCCAGTTTATAACCGTTGGGTACTTCTATAGTTACTATAATAATCTCTTCCTGTTTGTAGGGCATTTCTACAGGATATGATCTTTCCATTGATGCGAATGGATTTTTTTTGTATCCTTCGCCAAAAGTGGGATTGATATAGAGCAGATCTTCATCACCAATATTCATCTTAAGACCGTATGTTACCGTAAGTGGATCGTTCAAATCCTTAAGGGCATCTATTTCCTGGTTAGCAATAGTAGCTGAGGTTCCATAATTTTTTTGAATCTCTTTGAAAAATTCTTCCTTCCCATTTTCGGCTATTTTATTTCTAATGTGATAGGATTCATAATATCCTGGTTTTTGACTAATAGCTCCTTCCCATTTACCATTATTTAAATTAGAGAAATGGATAAATGTAGTTTTCGTTTCCATAACTGTGTCTGCAACAAAATATAGTGGATCGGCTGTTTTATTTACGAGACGCGCATGTCCATTATAGCAATATAAAGGCAACCTGTTGAATCCAAGGCGGGGTTGAGTAGCATCTAGATAATATGAAACACCTTTGTCACTAAACTGAACTACCACATAGTTCATATTGTTGATCATCGGTGAATATTCAAAGGCGTAACCGTGGCTTGTAGTACTTAACAATACTGGATTTGCGTCGAGATCAGCATACCGGAGCATAGCTGTTAATAACAAATTTATTTCAGCAGCACTACCTTGTTTTGTTTTAAAAACATTCTTCAATGATTGCGAAGTGTAGACACCATACTGGTCGTTAAATTTAAAGTTATCACGCACATACTCATAAATTTTCTTCGCTTTTTCTACATTATTATCACTGCCCTGGAAGAGTGGTTTTACGTCTGCAGCCATCCAGCCATTATTTGCGTTAAGTTTTTCTCCAAAATTTTCTGACTCCAGCAAACCGGATGTAATTTCCGGCCATGTAGAGCGATAGCTCCTGGGAGTGAGCGGCTCTTTTTGTGAGGCAAGTTGAAACTCCATTCTGGATATATGATTTCTGAGGGATAGCGTAAAATTTTCTTCTTTTAATTGAGGAGAATTTTTAATAACCCAATGGTAGGTTGTGACGCCGGCGGTGAATGAAACTCTTTCGGTACCTGCACCACCTACAACAAAATTTCTTTGATTATTTACCCGGTCACTGTAGGCGAGTTGCTGGTATCCCTGGTTAAAGAAGTTATAGCTAAAAAATTCGGGGACAGTAAAATCAAATTCACTCCAGAGGGTAGGTACACTAAGACTTTGAAAGTACCATGGATCTAAAACCGAAATAAATTCAGATGTAACTTCATATTGAAATTCAATTATACTTCCTTCACGTACCTGCGGCATTGTAAATTTTATAACTTTATGATTTTTGTCTTTAACCTCGGTAAATTGGTTGGATTTATCAAGTTTCGTTTCCACGATTTTGTTGTTTTCAAGATTGTAGGTTATACCTTTTAGACCACTTACTTTTTCTTCCCTACTGCCATCCACGTACAATGGAATTTGTATATTAGCTTCATCGTAGCCTGTTTTTTTCAGAATATGAATTACAGTATGCCGTGTATTGATAAGAGAAAACCAGCCGGAATTATTTCCATCAACAGTAGAAGATCCGATATCACTCAATACAACAGCATTAGCGCTGGTATCTATAGGATATTTTTTTTTTACAAGTTCATCTACTGTTATTTTTCCGAATTTAATGTAAGGTGAAGATTCTTTTTGAGCAAAAGAATTAATAGAAATGGTGCATAGCAGCACCATAAATAGTGGTTTCATTTCAGTTAAGTTTGGAGGGGCAAGGTAAAAATTATCAATTAAAAATGCATTATTTTTTTTTAAAACATTTTAATTATTTAATAAAATAAATTCCGGTTTTTCATATTTAATATTTATCTAAACTCAATAGCCTTTACAGGACTTATTTTTCGTACAAGCAAAGAAGGAATAGACAGCATCGCAAAGCAAACTAAAAATGTGCCTCCAGCTACTGCAGCAACTTGCCACCATATCACCTGAGCATGTGCGACATCCATAAAATAAGCTTCTTCATCTAGTTTAATGAAACCTGTGGCCTCTTGTAAATAACATAACCCAAGCCCAAGAATTACTCCTGCTATTATTCCACTCAATGCAATTAACGTCGTGTTGTAGATAAATATTTTTTGTATTGAAAAATTAGATGCTCCTGCCGCTTTAAGTATGCCGATCATTTTCGTACGCTCTAAAACTAGTATGATCAGGCAAGTGATTAAATTTACCACTGCTACTACGATCATAATTGCAATCAAAATTGACTTAATCCTTCCCTGCAGATTTAGCCAATCAAAAATATTGGGATAAATTTCCTTGATAGTTCTGCTGTACCACTTATCGGGCAATGCCCCGGAATCAAAAAGATAATTATTGATGGAGTCGGTCATCTTATAATCCTTGAGGTATATTTCATATCCACCAATTTCATCTGGCGACCAATCATTAAGCCTTTGGATTAATTTTAAATCCCCTAAGCAAAAATTGCGGTCGTACTCATCAATTCCTGTTTTGAAGATACCCGCTATCCTGAGTTTTCGTGCCCTTTGACTGCCATCGCTTTGTATAAATAAAATAATTGCACTGTCACCAGCTTTAGCTTCCAACTGGTTAGCGGTATATGTACTTATATTTATATCCTTGCTATAGACGCTGTCATTAAAATGAATCCACGAGCCACTTACGAGGAACTGATCAAGCCGTTTGAAATTAAAACCCGGATCCACACCTTTCATCAGCACACTTTCAATATCATTTTTGTAACGGATTATTGCTGATTTGGTAGCATATCGCTCCACGTTGGCTACCTGCGGAATATGATTAATAAATTGTTCCAGGGTATCATTTTTATAAATGGGCGATTCTTCAGCAATATTTGCCTGTGCCATTACAGATTGCTGTACCCTTATGTGACCCCAAAAGCTAAAAACTTTTTGGCTGATCACATTTTGAAAACCATTAACAAAGCTTAATGCAACGATCATTACAGCTACGCTTATCATAGTGGCGGTTATAGCCAGGCCGATGATAAACCGGGAAAATGTTTTCTGCCTGTTGAAAGCAATTCTTCGCGCAATAAAATAGGAAAGGTCCAAAGGATGTAAATTTACAAAGGTGTAAAACTAATTTTTTTAAAATATAAAAGACCGTATTCCTAAATCATAAATTTTATATTTTTTGATAGTCCACATTTTTTTATATAGAATTGAGTGTGAGTTGAATCTTATCTGTGATTTTCTTTTACAAAATATAAAATTGCGTTACTGTTGAAATGTAAATTGCTTCTGATCCCAACGGGATCATATGTTTATAGTAAAATTATTAGGATGCATTACGACCCCAACGGGGTCGCATGTTTATAGTAAAACCATTGAAGTGAATAACGAGTCCTGCGGGGTCGAATGTTTTAAGTAATTTACAAATAATATAATCTTATCAGATCTTCTTATTTTAATACTAATTATCTGCTCATGTCATCTCCATTTTCGAAAATTTATATTCAGGTTGTATTTGCCGTAAAAGGTCGTCAATCTTTAATCCGATCATCATGGGAAGAAGAATTATATAAATATATAACCGGGATAGTTCAAAATAGAGATCAAAAAATGTTAGCAATTAATGGCATGCCTGATCATATTCATTTTTTTATAGGAATGAAACCAGCCTGTTGTTTATCTGACCTGGTAAGAGAGGTGAAAAAATCAAGTAATGAATTTATCAAGGAAAGGAAATTTTGTAATGGATTTCATTGGCAGGAGGGGTATGGTGCATTCTCATATAGCCATTCTCATCTCTCTAATGTAAGTAACTATATAATGAATCAAAAGGAACATCATCGCAAGACGACATTCAAAGAAGAATATATTGAGTTATTAAAGAAGTTTGAAATAGAGTATGAAGAGAAATATTTGTTTGAATTCCTGGAATATTAAGGAAAACATTCGATCCGCCGTGGGCGGATCGTTCCAATAGTTTAAAATAAATACTATAGACATTTGATCCCTTTGGGATCTGATAACTTACGAGGTCAAGTTGGAAACGTTTGATAATCGTTAATTTCCACAAATATTTAACTTAGCTGTTGCCAGGCAAACAAAAATCTTAGTTGCATTCTTTATCTTTAATATCGAAGGATTTGATTTAGAAATGCAAATGAATTACCACCAACTAATAGTTTAAACCTTTATAATAATTGAATGAAATATAATAGATCTATACTATTTTTTATCATCCTTATTTTTTCAGGCATTTCTTTATTTGCGCAGCATTCAGACACTATTTATAATAAAAATATTGCAACCGTTCAATTATATCCCGGCGATAATCAATTAGCACTTCCAATACTCAATCTTGCCTCGGGTGAAACCGCGCAATTGCATTTCGATGACCTGGATGGAGATGTAAAAAATTATTATTATACCTACGAATTATGCAACAGCGATTGGCAGCCGGTGAATGTTGGTGCTTTTGATTTTTTAAAGGGGTTTACGCAAACAAGAATTAATAATTACAGATTCTCTTCATACGCCCTTGTGCGCTACACGCATTACCAGGCATCAATTCCTGACAGGAATAGTTATCCTTATAAGGCGGGTAACTATATTATAAGAGTATATTTGAATGGCGACACTTCGCAAGTCGCTTTTACAAAACGACTCCTGGTCGTAGATAATAAAGTAACCATACTTGCAAAAGTTACACAACCGTTCGCGCCGGAATATTTTACAACACATCAAAAGATTCAATTTCAAATAGATATTAAAGGCCTCAATGATTTTAATGCGGCGCAGCAACTAAAAGTAGTGGTGATGCAAAATTCCCGCTGGGATAATGCAGCTTATAATTTAAAACCTGCTTTTATCCGGGGAAATGTATTGGAGTATAACTCAGAGAATAGTGCCATTTTTCCCGGCGGTAAGGAATGGCGGTGGCTGGATATAAGGGATTTTCATTTGCAAAGTGATCGCGTATCCACAGCGGATTATGGTAAAACATTTACCAATATTTATTTACGACCCGACAGGCCGTTGGAAGGGCAGCGGTATATTTATTACAGGGATTATAATGGCAGGTACATTATTGACGCGCTTCGGGGATATAATCCTTTTTCAGAAGGTGATTATGCAATGGTCAACTTTTATTTTGCACCGCCTAACGGCAGAGAATATACGAATAAGGATATTTATTTATTCGGTGAGCTGACTAACTACCATAGGACAGATTCTCTTAAAATGACTTACAATGATACCAGCCGTTTTTATGAAACACATCTGTTTATGAAGCAGGGTTATTATGATTATTCTTATCTCTATGTAGATCATGATAAATCCTCGGTTTCCGGATCTTTTGATGGCAACTATTATGAAACAGAAAATCTTTACACCATCCTGGTTTATTATAAACCTTTTGGTGGCAGGGCCGATGCACTTGTAGGAGTAGCAACATTCAATTCACGCGCAGACCAACCCGGACTTAGCTTTTAGAAAATCTCCACTAAAGATTTTATGGATCTCACAGAAATAATTATTGATCGAATAAGAGCAGAAGGGCCAATTTCATTTCATGATTATATGGAAATGGCGCTTTACTACCCCGGCCTGGGTTATTATACTAAAGGCAGCGACCAATTCGGAAAAAGTGGCGACTATTACACCAGCCCGGTGCTCAGTGGTATCTATGGAAATATGTTGGGCAAACAAATTGAGGAAATGTGGCAGTTATTGCAAAAGAAGGATTTTACTATAGTTGAGTATGGCGCCGGCGCGGGTAACCTCTGTGCGGATATTTTAAATTACCTGAAAAAAAATGAAGAGATCTATGAAAGACTAGAATATGTAATCATCGAGAAAGGTGATTTTTTAGCCAGCAAACAAAAAAGTGTTCTAAAAGAAAAAGTGCGTTGGGTCAACGATATTTCTGACGTAGGAACTTTTTCAGGGTGCATACTATCCAATGAAGTCCTTGATAATTTTGCAGTGCACGTGGTAGAGATGCAGGATCAATTGATGGAAGTGTTTGTCGATTTTGAAAATGGATTTAAAGAAATATTATTACCTGCCGGACAAGAACTTGTAGTTTATTTTAAAAGTCAAAATATTGAACTTCCGAATGGCTATCGAACAGAAGTAAACATGGAGGCAAAATCATGGCTACAAAGTAATGCAGCATATCTCCAATCAGGATTTCAAATCACGATTGACTATGGCTTTCGGGCACATGAATATTATAAACCGGATCGTTCGAAAGGCACGCTGGCTTGCTATTTTCAACATAAAGTTTCCGCGAATTTTTATTATCAAGCGGGCCAACAGGATATTACAGCACATGTCAACTTTAGCTCGCTGGCTGGATGGGGCAAAGAGTTTGGGTTCAAAGTAAACGGCTATACAAATCAGAATTATTTTTTACGATCACTAGGTGTAGCAAATTATTTACGAGAGTTAGAGCAGGGCAGTAGCGAAGAAAACAAAGCATTATTATTCCAGGTGAATAAATTGATTTTTGAAATGGGTAGTGCATTTAAGGTGTTAATTCAACAAAAGAATGTGGAAGCAAGGCAGTTGATTGGAATGCAGTTTTCTCAACCGATTTGAGTATATAATAATTTTTTGAATTACACGGAGAGACACTGAGAAGACATAGAGATGCACGGAGGAATAAAGCTAGCTAAAGCACATATCTTCTTATTCCATTTTTTAAAACGGTAACATTAAAATTTATTAATAATCCAACATCTTTATTTGCAAACTTCATATGAGTAAGTATTTGCGCTTCGTGAACATCATTTAATGCCTCGACTGCCTTTAGTTCTACAACCACAGTATTTTCTACAAGTATATCCATCCTATATCCACATTCTAATTTTATTTCTTTATAAACTACCGGAACAGCTTTTTGTCTTTCAGCAAAGAGCCCTTCATTTACTAACTCGTACATTATACATTCTTCATAGGCAGACTCTAAAAGACCTGGTCCCAGATTTTTATGTACTTCCATGGCACATCCAATAATACTGTATGTTAGGTCATGATGATTTAATAACATTTAAGTATTTTAATTCTTTAAAGAAATTCTTCTCTGTGGTTCTCCCTTTCTACTCAGGTTTTCCTCCGTGTAACAATAAAGTTAAAACCTCAACCTCACAAAAGCCTCCATCGCCGCATACCTTGTAAGGCCCAGCCGTCCGTATAGGTCTGCAGTGTTTGCATTCCTTTCTTCAGCTCTTTGCCAAAATTCCCTTTCATCGCTTCCCTGGAAGGGCACACTGTCTTTCTGTGATTGATGTATAAAAATGCCATGTCTTTTTTTTCTTACCTGGCCCGGACTCATGGGCACAGCCATTTCAATTTCTTCAATATCCCATTCTTCCCATGCGCCTTTGTATAGCCAGATGTAGCAATTGTTCAGCCATTCGCCATCCGGTTCTTTTTTTATCTGCTCTATCGCCGCAAGAATTATATCGAGACACACTTTGTGTGTACCATGAGGGTCGGCCAGGTCACCTGCACAAAACATTTGGTCAGGTTTTATTTCTCGTATAAGCTTTGCTGTTAGTGCCACATCTTCAGCACCCAATGGATTTTTTTCTATTGTTCCTGTTTCATAAAATGGCAGGTTCATAAAATGAATTTGGTTGTCCTGCAACCCTACATATTTACAAGTAGCTCTGGCTTCGCAACGGCGTATCAACCCTTTGATTGCACGAATTTCAGCGGTATCGGTTTCAGTTCTTTTTTTGCTCTTTAGAAAGGAAGTTGTTTTATCAAAAATCTGTTGGGTTAGTTTGTTTTCAATATCGAATATTTTTTCAAATCCAACAGCAAAGTCAAGATTGCGAGTAACAAACTCATCCGTCACCGCTATATTTCCACTTGTTTGATAGGCCACATGCACCTGGTGTCCCTGGTCATGTAGCCGCATGAAAGTACCGCCCATACTTATTATATCATCATCAGGATGCGGGGAAAAGATCAACACTTTTTTCGGGAAAGGTGTGCTGCGCTCAGGATGCGTGGGTAGTGTAGAGTCGGGCTTCCCGCCGGGCCAGCCTGTAATGCTGTCGCGTAACATATAATAAACTTCCAGATTTATTTCATAAGCGTCACCCTTTTCTACCAAAAGGTCGCTTAGCCCAAATTCATTATAATCATGATTGGTAAGACTCAACACCGGCTTATTTAAATGAAGAGACAAACTTATTACAGCACTTTTAATAATGTGCGGCGTCCATTCACATTCACCTGTAAGCCATGGAGATTTAAAACGTGTAAGTTCAGAAGCAGCAAATTCATCCAACACAAAAGTGCAGTGGTCATGATGCTGCAGCAATGAAGCAGGAATGTCTTCAGTTGGGTTATCCTCAACTGCTTTTTCTATTACCGGTGCTTTCGTTTTACCCCATGCCATCAATATTATTTCCTTCGATTTTAAAATGGTACTTATGCCCATCGTAATTGCCATTCGCGGCACTTCTGCAATATTTCCAAACTCATGAGAGTTTGCAATCCGGGTACTATTATCCAGTGAAACAAGTCGTGTTTTAGAGTAAACAGGTGATCCCGGTTCATTAAAACCTATGTGGCCATTTACGCCAATACCTAATACTTGCAAATCAATGCCACCGGCATCCTCGATTTTCTTTTCATACGCCCTGCTATGTTCTTTTATCTTATCCTTATCCATCATGCCATCGGGCAAAAAGTAATTCTCTATGTCAATATCTGTTTTTTCAAAAAGGTTTTTACGCATAAAATAATGGTAGCTGTTCAGTGCATCAGCCTCCATAGGGTAATATTGATCGAGGTTAAATGTGATCACATTTTTAAAACTCAATCCTTCTTCCAGGTGCATACGTACCAATTCTGCGTACAACGATTTTGGTGTAGAACCCGTAGCCAGCCCAATGATCGCCATATTACCTTCCTTACTTTTTTTTCTTATCAGAGCCGCGATTACTCCCGCTACATATTTGGAACCATCAGCCGCGGTAGGAAATATTTTCACCGGAATTTTTTCGAGCGAGTCAGTTAAATCTATTTCGTATGCCATGTTATTTGTACTTTAAAAGTTTTAAAGAAGTTGCCAAATTTACAATGGGTTTATTAGATTATTTTGAAAATTGAAGGATTAATAAATTTTTCCTTATCGGTTGGTGTCCTCACCAACCGAAACATCAGTTCCTACTACAATTCTTTTTAAATTAGCAGAACAAAACGACAAATCAATTTATCATTATGGAATTTAATCCTTATCAGAGACAAGGACAAATGGATCATTTACAATCATATTTTTATACGGACAGTATTTTCCAACACAAATCATTATTAAAGGATGATAAAACCAAATTGATCATAATTGAATCTCTACAATATCTTGTTCGGTCAGGCAAAATAGTAATTTATGGATATGTAATCATGCCAACTCATATTCACCTGATTTGGGAAATACTTTCTTTAAACGGAAATGAAAGTCCGGCTGGTAGTCTTGCAAAATTTACTGCCCACAAGTTTAAAGTATATCTTAATTCGAAAAATCCAATTGAGTTGGAAGATTATCGATCTAATAAGAGAGATAGAAAGTACCAATTTTGGAATCGCGACCCTCTGGCAATTGCGTTAACATCTGAGAAAAGTTTTAAGCAGAAATTGGAATACATGCATTTCAATCCTGTTGTTGGAAAATGGAATCTTGCAGATAGTCCAGAAAATTATCATTGGAGCAGTGCAAAGTTTTATGATACAGGGATTGATGAGTTTGGAATTGTTTCAGATTATCGATTGTGAAAAGATTCCGGTTGGTGGGGACACCAACCAGTAAGAAAAA
>JBDTXP010000049.1:0-13913 GCA_040006135.1 Ginsengibacter sp.
TAGCATTGTTTTTCAGCCAATTACCATTTGCATATTCGTAAAAGTTATCCCCGGGTTTTACGCTAAAGTCCATATTAACCCGGTCAATGTATTTCATGGCGCCTCCGGAAGATTTTTTTTGAGAAAAAATAGAGGAGGAAAATAGTAAGCTTGCAAATGCAAGAAAGAGGTAATTCTTCATATGTTTTAAGGTTTTCTCAAATTTAAAAAATTTTAAGCCAATTTGAGTGATAAAGAAGGTTAAGTGGCAGTGAATGTGATGAATGGCTTTACTTGGCGACAGGTAATTAAAAAAGAGATGAATCAAAATTTTGCCGCAAAGTAAAATTGGTTATTTTTGCAGCCCGTAAAAAGGGAATAACATTCCTCCTTAGCTCAGTTGGTTAGAGCATCTGACTGTTAATCAGAGGGTCCCCCGTTCAAGTCGGGGAGGGGGAGCAAAAGCCGTCTCATGAGAGGCGGCTTTTTTAAGTTTCACTCAGCCTTTTATTTAGAGTTGCGTAATTGAGAAACTAATCAGCAGCCTTCCCTACTTACATCACTTTTTTTATAGGAAATTGGTAACGAGGGACTATTTATAAAAATGAAAAAAGCTACTTGTATAGGCTTAGTAAAGACCTTGTCGAAAGTAATGTCTGCTTATTTACCCTCTGCCTATGAGTGAGTTATGTTAATATTGACATGAAATCAGTAGTATATCTGTTATTTTTACTCGTAAAAATATCTTTTGAAAAAACAATTTTCTTTCCGGGTTATTATTATTTTGATTACTATTTTTCTTTTATCAGTATTAGTAAGATTACCAAATATAAATAGGCCTTTATCAAAGCATCATGAATTTGTAACTGCAATTTCTCTCAGGATAATAGAGATTTGGCAAATGGATGGGGCGGCCAAATATGATTTTAACCCGGTTATGAATTATCCGGGTGCTGCTAATAAATACATCAACAAGTTTGCATCTACTACTGGTAAAATGGTTGATGCTAATGGCAATTATTATTATGTTTCTCATCCTCAGTTTGCTTATATATTTCCATACCTGGCTTTCCAATTATTACATGTAAAAGCGACAGTACTTTCTATAGAAATTTTTAACCTGGCGATTAATTTTCTCAGCGCCTTATTTATTTATTTGATTATTGGCACCCTACGCGAAAAAAAATCTTTTGAGAAAATAGATTGGATTGGATTATGCGGATTTGTTGTTTACTTATTTAATGCAGGAGTTTTATGGTTTCAATGTAATACTTATATGAGTGATATGCTGGTGCATTTCTTCTTTGTAGCCGGTACTTATTATCTTCTACAGTTATTTTTAAATAAGCACACTTCCGGGAAGGATTTTATCTTATATGCAGCTACTTTATTCCTAATGATATATACTTCTTACTTAGGAATAATTTTCGCTTTCAGTGTTTTTTTATATTCAGTAACCAGGTTAAAAAGAAGAAAAATTTACAGGCAAACCATTTTAATAACTATTCTTGTAAGTATTGCTGCCATTGGATTATTTGTTTATCAATACTGTAAAATAAATGGATTGGAAAATTACGTGGATCAATTGCGAAATCGCTTTCAGGTAAGAAGTGGATTGCAGGATAGTTCATCTTTTTTAAATAAGGCTAAGGATTTTATTTCTTTTATAAGCCAAATTGTTACTAATTATTTAACCAGTTATTTCCCTTTTATCCTTTTGCTTGCATTTTTAATTTACAAGGCAATAAAGCGAGGGTTTCTATTAAAATTTAATCATCAAAATTTTCTTTTTATTTGGATTTCGGTTTTGCCTGTGTTGCTGTTGCATATATTTCTTTCGGAATATTCCGGACATGATTTTGTGAGTTTATACGGATCATTATTTTTAAGCGTTGCCATTGCGCTTCTTTTTGACAAACTGATCAGAAGCAAATCCCTCCAGGTTAGAGGCCTACAAATACTATTTTTCGTTTCCATTATTATTTCTCTAATCTCTTATTATTATATCAATCGGCCAGGTGAAATTTCTTTAATGGGTGATGAATATAGCATTAGTAAACAACGTGGGCTTGAAATTAAAAACACTTCTACAAACGATGCTGTAATTTTTACTTTCGTAAGTGCGGGTATTGATCCGCAATTGATTTATTATGCACAAAGGAATATCAAAGAGATTTCTACAAAAGAGCAAGCCTTTGATTTTTTAAAATCCCGAAATATAAAACGTGGATTTATTTATTACATTTCGAATGCTAAAAGTCCCAGGTTTGATAAAATTGAAGAGATCAGTCTCGACAATGAATGAGCCATTATCAACAGACCTTCATGAAATGATGAATTAAGATCTAAGAGCATTCAGAAGGAGAAAACATTCGGATGGCTGGTTTGGTCGTGAGCACATTATAACTTCGTCTCATAACAACTCTGGAATTTGTTTCGGGAGCTACGCGGCAATCTCTTATTTTAAAATAAAATAAGCTATATTAAGTACTACCTATCGGTTCTATTTAAAAACCAGTCCGTTTTTAATGGCTATGCCTTCTTTTTATAATTCCTCCGGCGGCTTCTTTAATTGTATTTGCGAAGATGAAAGCTTTCGGATCTACCTGGTAAACGAGATTTTTTAATTTGCGTATTTCCATCCGCGTTATAACAGTAAAAATAATATCCACCTCCGCACTTACCTCAAAGTGACCGGGTAGAAAACCACGCTCGCCTTTGTAAACTGTGATGCCTCTTCCCAGGCTGTGTACCAATTCATATTTAATTGCTTCACTTTTTCCGGAAATAATTGTTACACCTGTATACGCCTGGATACCTTCAACTACATAATCAATTGTACGGGTTGCTGCAAAATAAGTAAGTATAGAATAGAGTGAGGTTTCTATACCGAATACAAATGCAGCAACCCCAAAGATTACAACATTGAGTCCAAGAATAATTTCTGTAATAGTAAATGAGGTTCGCTTAAGCGTGTAGAGCGCCAACACTTCTATACCATCTAAAGCGGCGCCGGCACGCATTACAAGACCTATACCCATTCCTAAAAAGATACCACCAAATACCGCGATCAATAGTTTATCATTTGTAATAGCAAGCTCTGGTACGAATAAAAGACAAATACCAAAGAGAAGTATGCTTACGAAAATTCGAAGCGCAAATTGTTTTCCGAGAGTGAAATAACTTAGAATAATCAAGGGCAGATTCAGCACGAAAATGAGCATGGAAAGGTCCAGGTGATAAATTTCATGAAGCAATAATGAAAGACCGGTAATGCCACCATCAAAAAAACGATTAGGTACGAGAAAACATTTAAGGGCAAAAGCAGATATTGCTACTCCTAAAACATTTAATGTAAAATCCTGCATTTTTTCTCTCCAGCTCTCCTTGTGATTTCCAGGGAGTGAAGCATCCAGCTTGGTTTTCAACTTCCTGAGTGTGATTTGTTTGCCTGGCTCCCGTTCCTTTATGGCAGTATCGGTGAAATACTTATGTGCTGAGATAAATTCGGCCTGCCTTATATTCCACTCAAGAGAGGTTTTTACAACTTTATTTTTTTTAAATTCTTTATATAAATTATTAGAAAATGTATCATATTTATCTCCACCAAGATAATATAAGTCCGCATCACAAAGCAGCCTGCTTAATGAATCCGCTGGTTTTTGTGGCAGTTTGGTTGCCATGATCATAATGCAGATCCTATCAACCTGCGATGGTGTATAATCAAATT
Source organism: Ginsengibacter sp. (assembly GCA_040006135.1). Lineage (GTDB taxonomy): Bacteria > Bacteroidota > Bacteroidia > Chitinophagales > Chitinophagaceae > Ginsengibacter. The sequence continues at coordinate 3,710 of JBDTXP010000049.1, forward strand.
GGGGAAGTATATTTTTTGCAATTTCACACGAACGCGCTTCATGTTCCTTGTGACTTTTTATAAAACCGCAGTCATGGAAAAGAGCGGCGGTTTTTAGAATCGTCATTTCCTCCGATGAAATATTTTCACGCTTGCCGAGGTACTCCGCGGCTTTTATTACATTTGTAGTATGATGTACATTATGGTAAGTAATGTGCGGAGGCAATTCCTTTGCCAACTTGTTAATTAAAAAGGCATATGCCTTTTCGTACTGCATATTTTCTTGTTTTAAGAGGTAATCTTAGTTAAGCACTTCATAAAGCATCACTTCATCTGATTTATTTTTAAGGGCTGATGAGCCAACAACTTTACAATTAAAAGATTGCTTTACTTTTTCATAACATTTTTCCGAAATAATAACCTGGCTTTTGTTGGCAACACTTTGAAGCCGCTGTGCTGTATTCACCGTATCTCCTATAACAGTATAGTCTAAACGCTTAAGTGTAGCCGAACCAATATTGCCGGAAATCATTTCGCCACTATTAATACCAATAGAAACTTTTGGACTAAAATTATTTTCTTCCGGTAATACATCAATTGTGTTTTTAATGGCGAGGCAGGCATCTATCGCACGATCCAGGTGATAGTCGCCTTTAAAAACAGCCATAATGCAATCTCCAATAAATTTATCAACAATGCCGTTTTGAGCTATGATTTCCTTTACCATCACATCAAAATATTTATTCAGCATTTTCACAACGGTATCGGCAGATTCTTTTTCACTGATTGAGGTAAAACTGCATATATCAATAAATGCTACTGTAGCCTCAATTGATTCATTAGCTGTAAGTGATTTTTCGTATTCGCGTGAACCCATGAATGTGAGCACGCTTTCATCCACGTACATTTTAAGAATATTATTTTCTTTTACTGCCTGCAATGTGTCTTTAATCTGCTTTATGTGGCGTATAGTCTTTTCCATTGTTAATTCAAGATCCTGGAAATTGACCGGCTTCGTTACAAAGTCAAATGCTCCACGATTCATGGCAGTGCGTATATTATCCATATCCCCATAAGCGGAAACCATAACAGTTTTAATGAGCGGTTTGTTTTCCGTTAGCTTGGTTAATAGGGTCAGGCCATCCATTTCAGGCATATTGATATCACTAAGCACTATATCCACATCCTGGTTCTCATTTATTTTTGCGAGGGCATCATTGCCATTTTCAGCAAAAATAAAATCATACTGCCGATCCCGTATTTTCTGACGGAATTTTTGCCTGATCAGTGTTTCCAGGTCGGCCTCATCGTCTGCTACTAAAATCCTGGTCATATATTTTTTAATTTAAGCTTATCCTTCAAATTAACAAAATCTACCGGTTTGGTCAAAAAATCATCTGCACCCAGTTTCATCGCTTCGTTGTAATTATCATCATCGCCGTAGGCAGTAATCATCATAACAATAGGAGGGGGTTTTTCATATTTTTCTTTTATATGTTTTAGTAATTCAAGACCACTCATGCCAGGCATATTTATGTCTGATAATATCAATACAGCCTCATGCTCATTGGCTTTCATATATTGCAAAGCCTCTTCGCCCGAGAACGCAAATGCAAACTGCAATTCGCCACTCTTTATCTCCTTTCGGAATTTTTGCTCAAATAAAATTTTTACATCTTTCTCATCATCAACTACTAAAATTTTCATTGTATAATTATTTTGGTATTGTAATAGTGAATATTGTTCCTGATTGCTTTTTCAAATTCTGCTCATCGGTGAAGGTTGTCACCTCCAGGTTGCCACCATGGCCTTTGGTAATAATATCATAACTCATACTCAAACCCAGCCCTGTACCTTCACCTGTAGGTTTTGTAGTAAAAAAAGGTTGAAATATTTTGTCTAAAGCACTTTGTGGAATGCCACAACCATTATCACTCACTTTAATCTGAACCATATTTTCAAATGATTTGGTAGCTATGGAAACCATGGGCTCATACTTTTTTTCTATTATTCCCCCTGCGACCTGGTCTTCAGAGCTTTCATCTGTTTGGTGTAATGATCTTTCCGCAAGATCCTTTTCCTTTACAGCATAAAATGCATTTGTTAGTAAATTTAATACTACCCTGCCAATATCCTGCGGCACTACATTTACTTTTTGCAATGCCGGATCAAAATCTGTTTTCATTCCGGCATTAAAAGATTTGTCCCTTGCACGGAGGCCGTGGTAAGCAAGCCGTAAATATTCATCACACAATTCATTGATATCTGTTGGCTCTTTAATACCATTGCTTGCCCTTGAGTGCTGTAGCATTCCTTTTACGATTGCATCTGCACGCTTACCATGAAAAATTATCTTTTCTTCATTTTCTTTTATATCACTCGCAATGGTTTTTACTTCTTCCATATTACCCTTTATAATTTCTTCATTCATTTCCTGGATAAGTTCAGTATTTAATTCGGAAAAATTGTTGACGAAATTTAAAGGGTTCTGAATTTCGTGGGCAATACCTGCAGTTAGTTCACCGAGGCTCGCCATTTTTTCTGAATGAATAAGTTGTGTTTGGGTAGCTTTTAATTCATTTAAAGTTTTTTCTATTTCGTCCTTTTGATGTTGTAATTCGGATGTTCTTTCTGAAACTATTTTTTCAAGCTCTTCATTTTTAATACTAACCCATTTCCTTTTCTCCTGCTCCTGGAGGGTTCTTTCATTTGCAATTTTAAGAGCCTTTTCCTGCTTTGAAGAACTGATCAGCCTTGCCACGAGCCATAGGATAGAAAAAAAAATGGCAGCATCGAAATACGTATCTATTTTACGATATAAAATTTTATCGAAAAGTTTTACAACATCTGCCGCGAAGGATATCACCGCAAAAGGGAGAACCGCATACATGATGGTGCGCAGTGGAAAATATTCTTCTCGCGTAACACCTAAGTAAATTATACCTAATAAAAAGAAATGCCATATCCAAGTAGTTATATACTCCAAATTAAAAAGGACTTCTGCCAGATAAAGCGCTATGATAGCATAGGGTAATAACGAAAGAATAGGCATCAGCTCTTTCGTTTCCTGGTTTTTTTGCAGGATATTTTTGGCCTTTCTTATAAGCAGAAAAGAAATGAGCGGTTCCGCAATCATTCTTAAAATCTTTTAATCAAGATAAAATTACAGGTAATTGTCTGAATGAAATAAATATGAATGCAATTTTGTCTGAATCCCGGATGTAACAGGGTAGTTGATTTCAAATTATTTTACATTTATCACCTATATCAGGTATTGATTTAACTGGCAGTTTCTTAATCTGCAGATGCAGGTAACATTGCTTATTATGAAATTATATTGAAAGCGTAATACACTGTATAAATCAATGAATCTTTACTGTTGGTAAATGGAACACTTCATCTGAAGGGTTATTCTATTAGGGTAGAAAGCTGTTTAATTTCATTTAAATAGTTTTTTAATCATCACTTTTCATCGTAAATTTCTGTTGCCAATCCTTATACTCAACCGGAGACATTTTGTTCATCTTATTCAATAAGAAATCGGTGATTGCCCATATTTTAGTATCATCATGTGTGGGGCCAAATGCGGGCATGGAAGTGAATTTAATTCCGTTTTTGATAATCCAAAATGCCTCTGCAGCTTCTGGCATATCTTCTGATTTATAAAATTTAGGTGGGGTAGGAAAAAGTCCTTTTGTCAAATCCTCAGGACTCACTCCGGGTCCACCATGGCAGTTTATACACATCTCATTATAATGAATAAATCCTACGCTGAACCTCGAACTATCATTCATCGGCGGTACTTTTATATTACTGATTCTTTTATGGATCGAATGATCTTTTGTAGTGTTCAATATCCACTCACTTAAGGAATTATCCTTTGACTGGCGAACATTAAATGCTCCGGAATAAATATAGATCAAAGATGCGGCAACGATAACAACCGATGTGATAATAATTGTAAGAAAGATTTTTCTCATGGCTAATATTTTTATAAAATTAAGCCCAATATTATATAAGCAAGTTAGAATTCCTATAGAACAGTTTTGTTTTTAGCATACTTCTTTGATTTTTTAGGCTATAGGCAACTCAATTAGAAACTTGGTTCCTTCACCCCATCCGAAAGGTATATCCGCACCGGTTATTGGGGCAAAATAATTTTAAAAGTCGAACCTTCTCCCTCCCCTGTCTCTACTTTCATTTCTCCACCATGTGCTTTTACAATATCATAACTCAAACTCAAACCCAACCCTGTACCCTGTCCTGTAGGCTTGGTAGTGAAGAATGGTTGAAAAATTTTGTCTACAATATTTTTAGGAATGCCTTTGCCGTTGTCACTTACTATTATTTCAATTTCATCATTTAATTTTTTGGTGCTGATTGAAACTGTTGGTTCGTAAGGATGTTCCATTGAGCTTGCTGAAGTATTTTTCTTTTCAGCAACTGCATAAAAAGCATTGGTTAATAAATTCAGAATCACCCTGCCAATATCTTGTGGTATAACATTTACCTTTTCAAGCGAAGCGTCAAAATCAGTTTTCATTGTCGCATTAAATGATTTGTCTTTTGCTCTTAATCCATGATAACTTAATCGTAAGTACTCTTCACACAATGCATTAATGTCCGTTGTTTCTTTTACTCCCACACTTGATCGGCTATGTTGCAGCATTCCTTTTACAATTGCATCGGCACGCTTGCCATGATGATTTATTTTTTCTTCATTATCCCTTACATCATTAGAAATGGCAATTGCTCCTTCTGTATTTCCGGCCTTTAGTTCGTTTTGCATTTCATCAATCATTTCTTTATTTATTTCGCTAAAATTATTTACAAAATTTAAGGGATTTTGAATTTCATGTGCTATACCGGCCGTGAGCTCGCCGAGCGAAGCCATTTTTTCGGATTGGATCAGCTGAGATTGGGTTTTTTTAAGCTGGGTCATCGTATTTTGTATTTCGGCTTTCTGAATTTCAAGAATTCGATTGGCTTTTTGTTTATTTCGGAAAGCGCGCCAGCCGGCAATGGCTACGATCAATGCCAATAATAGTCCGCCAAGCAATAGTAATTGTCTTAACCTTGACTCCGCATTTACCCTCGCTTGTACAGCGCCGGCTATAGCCTGCTTCTTTTCAAAATCGTAATTCATAGTAAGTTCCGTAGCCTTTTGAATATTATCCTTACTTCTCACGGAATCTTCAATGGAAGCATATTTTTTATAAGCTGCCAATGCTTTATTGAAATTGCCGGTTTCTTCATAACACTCAGACAATTCTTTATAAGATTGAGAATATTCTATACCGTAAGCATCAGTTTTGTTTAGTACTGTAAATGCTTTTTCATAAAAAGGTATTGCCTCGGTATATTTTTTCTGAAGTTTTAATATGTTTCCCATTGAAACAAAACCCTGGTAAATATTTAATGGTTGTTTAGATGAATCTGCAATCAAAATTCCCTTTTGCGCCAAATTTATCGCTGTAAAAAATTCACCGGTATTAGCAAGACTAACTGCAGCTTTCGACAAGCTGGAAGCCTGTATGCCCAGGTCTCCCATCTTTTCAGCCAGCAGGGCAGCCTTCATTGCATATTCATAGCCGGCTTTCCATTTACTTTGTTTAATATAAAGACTTGAGAGATTAGTATAGCTATATAATTCAACATTTATAAGCTCATTTTTTTTAGCAAGTAAAATGGATTTTTTATAAGCTTGCTCAGCCCTTGCTGAGTCGCGTATTTGCGTATAGGTAATTCCCATATTAACCAATGTGGTCGCCTGGGAACTTTCGTTTTTATTTTCTTCGGCAAGCTTTAAAGATTTTTGCTGGTATATCAAAGCCTGTGGAAAATTTGATAGTTGTTGGAACCCAATTGCAATATTGGAATAATTGCCAGGAAGGGCGGTATTGTTATTATGCCTTTCGTTAATGCCTATTGATTTTTCATAAAATTGTATGGAGGTGTCATATTTGCTTTGCATACCATACATCATTCCATAGTTTCCATACATGTCTGCGTAGTCAGCAGAATCTTTTGAAGGTTTTATAAAAGTTTCCAGAAATTTCAAATTTTCTTCTGCGCTTTTAAAGTCGCCTTTAAAGCAATAACTTGTGATAAGGTTATTTCTTGTATTAACCTCACCTTTATAATATCCTATTCTATGGGCTTCACTGAGTATTTTTTTCGCCAGTGCTATGGATGAGTCAATATTTTGATTCCTGACATACGTACTTTTTTTTACCATGAGATTTATTCTTGCTGTGTCAGAAGTAGCTTTGTTGATGAGGATATTTATGCTGTCTATTTTTTTACTTTGAGCAAGCGTTAATAAAACGGAACAGAGCATTAACGCAAGAATTACATAACGTTTCATTTATTTTTGAATTTTATAATTAGAGTTAATAACAACTCATTTGTATGCTATTTAATAAATAGGGTCCAATGTCTCAATTTATACAATTGGAAGGAATATCAGAAACGTTGTGCCATCCCCTTCTTTACTTTCCACTCTCATCTCCCCGCCATGAGCTTTGATAATATCATAGCTCAAGCTCAAACCCAATCCAGTTCCTTGTCCTGTGGGTTTGGTAGTGAAAAACGGTTGAAAGATTTTATCAATAATATTTTGGGGAATGCCATTTCCATTATCACTAACAGTTATGATTACACTATTTTCTGATTTTTTTGTACTTACTGAAACTGTTGGATGATAATTGTCCTGGAGTTGTGAGTTGTGAGTTGTAAGAGGAGAACTTTCTTCCTTTTCATTAACAGCAGTTCGACTTCGCTCAGTACATGCGTAAAATGCATTGTTGAAAAGATTCAATAATACCCTTCCAATGTCCTGTGAAATAATATTTATTTTCCCAATGGTCTCATCGAAATCCGTTTTCATTGTTGCATTAAAGCTTTTGTCTTTTGCCCGTAACCCATGATAAGATAAGCGTAAATATTCATCTGCTAAGGCATTAATATCTGTTGGCTCTTTTACGCCATTGCTACTTCTGCTATGTTGTAGCATTCCTTTTACAATAGCACCGGCACGCTGGCCATGAAACAGTATTTTTTGTTCATTATCATCAATATCATCGGCTATAGATTTGGCTTCTTCAATATTGCCGCTGTTTAATTCTTTTTTCATTTCACTTATCAACTCTGAATTTACCTCTGAAAAATTATTTACAAAATTTAAAGGATTTTGTATCTCATGTGCAATGCCTGCGGTAAGCGCACCAAGCGATGCCATTTTTTCTGATTGTACCAATTGAGATTGGGTGGATTTCAAATCTTCCAGCGACTCTTGCAATTGTTGTGTACGATGTACTACTTTATCTTCTAATATTTTATTTTCCCGTTTTAATCTGCGGGAACGAAAAACAATGTATGCCCTTAATAAACCAAGAATCAGCAAAGAAAATATCGTGTACGCCCACCAGGTTTGGTACCAGGGTGGCGTAATTGTAAAATGAAAGGATGCCGGCTTCCCCCATATTCCATCAGTGCTTTTGCTGGCAACTTTAAAAGTATATTTCCCTGGCGATAGGTTAAGGTAATTTTCTGAAAATGGATTACTATTTGGAACACTCCATTTTTTATCAATCCCTTCCAAAACATAGGAATACAGAGTGATATTTGACCGAACTAAACTGGCTTGTGTAAATTGAAACTGCAGGTAGTTTTGAGTATTAGGGAGAGAAAGGTTTTCCGGTAAATTGTAAGGCCCGGAAACGTTGTCCCATTTGGTTTTACTCTTGCCGGAATACAATGTATCTGATGAACTACTGGTGAAATTTTGCGGCTGCCCCAATACAGTAAATCCGGTGATGTAAGTTTCAACAGAATCATTACCTGCATTAATTTCATTGATAATGGTAATGCCATTATCGCCCCATAAATATTTACCATCATGCGTAACCGCATCGGTAGACCAGGAGTTTTGCTCTTTTACTAGTCCTTGTGATTTATTTAGCACGGATATTTTCCAGGCATTAGCAGCTTCACCAGGATCAGGAGCAGTAATCATACTGATCTTTTCTTTGGTGCCTGCTAAAATAATTCCTTTATATTCCAATAGCGATAATATTGTATTGTTCGATAATCCTTCTTTTGTGGTGATGCTTGTAAGCGTAACATTCTTAGTGTCCGCTACATAAATACCTTTATCAGTTCCAATCCACATACGACCGTATTTATCTTCCAGCATCATTCTAAGGCAGGTGTCCATTAAGCCTGGTTGGTTGTTTAAATATTTTACTGTTCCGTCGGCAGGGTTTATTACATTTATTCCACCCTTTTGCGTAGCCAGCCAGATCAATCCGTTTTTATCCTGTTTCACATCCAATATAGCATCATCACTCAAACCACCCGTACGATCGGTATGAAGAATTATTTTTTTTGCAGATTGTAATAACGATATTCCATTACTTGGGCCGGTTAACCATATATTTTCTGCGGCATCATTAAAAGCCACATAGATGGTATCGCTTATCAATCCTTCTTTTTGAGTGATTTTTGACAGGGTGTTTTTAACCGGATCAATGATATTAAAACCGCCGTTGGTAGCAATAATTATGTTGCCGTTTTTATTTGAAAAAGCCTGAACAAAATCATCGCTTAATCCATGTGATTTATCCAGTAAATGCATTTTATTTCTTTCGGGATTTACTATTAAAACGCCTTTTTGTGTGGCCACCCAAAGATTATTAACACCATCTTCCATTACACTTATTATTTGGGTTGTCCCCAAAGGATGAACTGTTTCGCCATTTTGATCAATGATATTTATTCCTGAAGTATTTGCAACCCATATTCGGTTCTTATTGTCCTGCAAAAAAGAAGCAATTACATCACCTGTTAAACCATTTTTTTGATTAATAGTTCTTGACCTCTTATTTTTAATGTCGACCACGTCAATACCGGTTCCGCTTCCTCTCCAGAGGTAACCTTTATCGTCAAAATATAACCACGTGGAAAAAATGCCTGCCAGTCCCTGGGATTGGTTATAGTGTGTTATTGATTGTTTTTTTAAATCTATTGCATCCACACCATTTGGTAGCCCTATCCAAATTTTCCCATTATTATCTTTTGTAATTCCGGTTACAGAATCACTACCGAGACCATTATTTTTTCCGAGGTATTTTATTTTTCCTGCTACGGGATCAATGATATCCACTCCGCCGGCCATGGTGGTTATCCAAATATTTTTGTCATCATCCTCTAATATTTGCAAAAGATTTAACTGATCTACCTTTAAAAAAAAGGTAGAGTCGGTCAGCCAGTTTTTTGATTCAATGTTTTTATAAGTAAAAGTTTCAGGATTAATGCAGCTTACTGATTTGTCATTTATGTTATGAACCCAGATATTGCCTTTTTTATCGGTTGTCATTCTATCCAGGCCTTTCCTGCTATGCACAATTCTTTTTGAATAGCTGATGGTACCCTTATGAAGATCGATCATACCAATGGCCCGCTGGTTTATAAACCATATATTTCCTTTATTATCTTCTGTAATACCTGCAGTTATACCACCTGGCGCACCCTGAACAATTGTTTGCAGATGCTCACCATCATACCGGAAAATGCCTTCAGCACTTCCTATCCATAAAATACCATTACGATCTTTAAACAAGACAGTAATGAATTTTGCTTGTAAACCTTGCAAGGCACCAAAGTCATAAATATCTAATGCCTTTCCTTTTTGTATTGCCGGAGTTCCAGCCTTTATTGATGGAATAGATCCTAACAGGGAAGTCGTAAAATCCAGCTTATTTGATGGCATCTTATCCAGGCTGAAATCTTTGGAAGGAAGTTTATTAAAATCAAATTGAACTTCTTCTGGCATTTGCGTAAAAGACTTAAAGCCTGAGGAATCATATGGAAACACCGGTAAATTATTGATGTCGAGTTTATTTACAACGGGCGTGATGCCGCTCCTGCTGGCAGTATCCCAGGTTAATTTTTTTGGAGCGCTGAAAACCAGTGGTACTGTTTTTGGTTGGCTATATCCCAATTCATTTTCCGGGAAGGGAATGTTTCTGGAGTTGTTGCAGGATTGGAAAAAGATCAGAAAAGAGAGGAAGGCGGTTATGCTAAAAAACCCTTTGTGAGATTTGTACATCATTTATAGTTTTTATTATACCCCGTTTAATGGTAATTGAATAATGAATTTACTTCCTTTGTCAATATTACTTTCCACTTTAATCTCTCCACCATTTGCGGATATAATATCATA
>JBDTXP010000050.1:0-13824 GCA_040006135.1 Ginsengibacter sp.
TCATCTTTTCTAAAAGATATTGAACACTACTTATTGGCGTAGCATTGTAAAGGGATACACGAAAACCCCCGGACAAGCGGTGCCCTTTAATTCCATATATGTTATTCTGCTTTGCAAAATCTAAAAATCTTTTCTCCAATGAATTATCTTCCATTACAAAACACACATTCATATCGCTGCGATCTTTTTGTCTCACGGTTCCTTTGAACGTTGAACTGCTATCCAGGTAATCATAAAGCATCCGGGATTTTTCATTATTTAATTTCTCCATTGCCACTACACCGCCATTTTTTTTAAGCCATCTGAGCGTCAGCATAGAAACAAATATGGCAAATACCGGCGGTGTATTCAACATACTCTTTGCCTCGATATGTTTTATATAATCCATTATGGGCGGTACACGCCGTTTAATTTTTCCTAAAATATTTTTATTAACTATGGCTAAAGTTGTACCCGCTGCACCAGCATTTTTTTGAGCACCCGCATAGATGATGTCGAAAGAATTGAAATCCATTTGCCTGCTAAAAATATCGCTGGACATGTCAACAACTAATGGTGCATTTACCTTAGGGATCTTTTTCCATTGTGTGCCAAATATGGTGTTGTTAGTGGTAAGATGGAAGTATTTAGAACCGTCGATATCCTCAATAATTTCAGGAATATAATTATAGTTCTCATCTTTTGATGAGCATGCAATAGATACTTTACCAAAACATTTGGCTTCGTCGATAGCCTTGCCACTCCACACTCCTGTGTCTGCGATAGCAACAGTTTCACCTTCATCAAGCAAGTTCATCGGTATTTGCATAAACTGGGTGGTAGCACCGCCATGTAAAAATAAAACCTCGTGATCATCATCAAGCATCATCATCTCTTTTACGAGAGATCGTGCTTCATTAATGACGTCTTCAAACAAAGAAGTCCGATGCCCAATTTCCAAAATAGATAAACCACTTTCATTAAAATTAATTATTGCTTTAGCGGCCCCTTCTGTTACTTCCTTTGGCAAAACAGAAGGGCCAGCGTTAAAATTGTACATCATTGTTTCTAAAATATTATTTATAAACTGCGCGCGAAATTAGTATTTTATAAAATGTTATTCGTGCTCCCTTCCTTTGATGTTGTTAGAATGCCAGTCTTCGTCCAGTTTTCCAAATTCTTTCAAGTCACTTTCAGAGAATTGCTGGTGCGCTATTTCTTTTAAGTCCGGTTGGCCGCTATTTACCCACGCTGTATACCAGAAAGATGCAATCGAATAAATAGAAAGTCTCATTCTACGCTCCACCATTCCATTTAACATTTTATCATAAGCCTCGGTGTAAGCAGAGGAATATTGTTTTATGACAACGTCATTTCTTTTTTCAAAAGAATATTTAGAGTTGCCCGGAAATCGTTCGCTTAACATTTTTTCAAAAGATAAAACAGAATCCGATGCAAGTGCACTTTCTAACACCCTTGCCCAAATATATTCCGCGGGATTTTTAATATATTCTGCTTTACCAATAAAAAAATCAAATCTTTTTTCTGCCAATAATTCAGGAACACGGCTTTCCCAAAATCCATGAATACCTTTTTGATCAGTAAGCTGGCCATTATGATTGCTGCTTGCATGAAGTGGTACATGCGCATCCGAAACGTAGTGGCCTAATTCAGTGCTGTTTTTTAAAATCGCAGAAAAATTTTTATCCTTAAATGCTTTTGTGAGTCGTCCAAGCATTACCTGTATATGCCATGGTACAATTCCATTTGCCATTAGCGTATCCTCACCATATTTTTCAACTGCATCTTTCCATTTACGCGGAAGGTCAGAAAAAGGATAATTTCCATAATGATCAATATCCAGGTAATGTCTGGCGCCTTCTTCCTTAATTGCATAACGCCTTTTATCAGGATCTATGGCATGTTCCGTGATAAATTCAATATTAGGTTTATAGAAGGTAAGCATTTGAGGAGGCAATAGAAAAACTGCATAAAAATTAATTTTCTTATGGGCATAAAACCCCCAGCAATAACAAGGTAATGTCAAAAAAATAAATCCTGATGCGAGTAAAATCTTTTTCATTTATGTATTATTAACCTCGATAATTTCCTCTTCAGTAAGCGTTTCTGTAACACCACCGCTCACTGCAAATTTCATTGCCTGCGCACTACTGATCATAGGTAATAGTTTTATTTTCTCCTTTGGAATTATATAAACATTTCCGGCAACTGAATAAGCCATGGGTAAATAAACAGCTACATAATTTTCCATACCAAAACTCGACATATCTTCCTGCGTGATGAATCCCACACGCCAGGTATCAGCATAATCCACATTAGCAAGCACATTCATGGTAAACTTCTTTTTGTTACCTGCAAATGCTTCAAAAAAATCGCGGATAAAGGAATATAATAATTTAATTCCCGGCGTTTTTTCCAAAATTTTATCTAAAATTGAAAGGAGGCGCCCCATCACAAAAAAAGAGCTTAAGTAACCGATAAGGATAATAAAGCCGATAATTATTAAAAATCCCAATCCCGGAATATTGATAGCCGGCCTTAGAATACTATCTATTTTATCAAAAACTATATAAATAAAATAAATGGTGATAGAAACTGGCCCAAGAATAAGCAGGCCCTGTAAAAAGTATTGTATTGCTTTTTGATATCGAATAGATTTCATAAAATATTTTTTTAAAGATCCGAAGTTACTATTTGTAAATCCCATTTCGAAAGTGTGTATCCACGAAGTAGCGTTAAGTTGACGAAACCGACTGTCAAAAATAAATTACCGTTTATATAAAAATCTTAAAGGAAACTTTGGTAACCGAAAAAGTTTCCATAGTTTTGCCGCCGAAATGGAAATTAAAGATCATATAAAGGAAAAGGCAGATGATTTGTTCAGCAAATACGGAATAAAATCTGTTACGATGGATGATATTGCATCACACGCAGGCATTTCCAAAAAGACCATTTACCACTCTTTCTCTGATAAAAAAGAACTTGTTGATGAGGTGGTTGAGGATATTTTAACAGCCAACAAATCATGTTGTGTAGAGAGTCAGGAACAAGCCACCAACGCCATTGAAGAGATATTCCTGGCGATGGAAAATCTACATAAATTATTAGGTAATATTAATCCGTCTATTCTTTTTGATATCCAACGCGGTTATCCAATAACTTATAATCGATTTTTAGAATATAAACAGAACTTTTTGTTTACGCTTTTTCAGAAGAACCTGATCCGTGGTATTGCAGAAGAGCTATACAGATCTGAAATAAATGTAGAGATCATAAGTAAGATGAGGCTTGAAATGGTGTTATTGCCTTTTAAAGAAGAGATATTTTCAACAAATAAAAAAAACCTGTTTGAGATACAGGAAGAACTTACGGAATATTTTTTGTTTGGTGTAGCATCCCCGAAAGGTTACAAATTAATAATGAAATATAAACAGGAACGATTAGAAAAAAAGAAAACAAAAAAGGAACTATGAAATCGAATCAATTTATAAAAAAATTGTTTATTGCTATAGCTATTATTATTCCTGTGGCTTCTTATGCACAACAATTACAACAGGATCCCCATGTATATTCCTTTTCAGCAAAAGAAGCTGCGGATTATGCTTTACAAAATTCGCTACAGGTAAAGAATGCATTGTTGGATATAAAAGCTCAGGAGCAAGTTAATAAAGGTATTACAGCAGCGGCGCTTCCGCATTTGAATGCAAGTGGAAGCATAAGTTACAATCCTAATGTGGCCGTGCAAACGATACAGGATTTTATATCTCCGGCGGTTTATGGAGTATTAACAAAAAACCAGGTAAAGGATGGTAATGGGCAGCCTATCACGGCACCAGGAAATTATGATTTTTTCAGCATCGGATTTGGGTCAAAATATTCTCTAAACGGAGGTGTGGATTTCAATCAGCTACTTTTCGACGGACAGGTTTTTGTAGGCTTACAGGCGCGAAGAGCTTCGATAAGAAATGCGACATTAAATGCGGAGGTAACGCAGGAAAAAATAAAGACAAATATTTATAAGATTTATTATCAATTAGTAGTTGGGCAAAGACAAATAGGTACACTGGATGCAAATATTAATAACTATAAAATATTGTTACATACTACCAGCGAAATTTATAAAAATGGATTTGCTGAAAAATTAGATGTAGATAAAGTTCAGGTACAGTTAAATAATCTTGAAACGCAAAAGTTAAAAGCACAAAACCAGATTGATGCCGGAAAGGAAGGGTTAAAATTTTTAATGAATATTCCACTCCGCGATTCGATCGTACTAACCGATACTCTTTCCGATGAGCAGATAAAATCCAATATTTTAAATACGGATTTTGATTATAAGGATCGCAAAGAATATCAACAGTTAGAGTCCGTAATTACGTTGGGACAATATAATATAAAACGATACAAGCTAAGCGCACTGCCTACTTTATCATTAGCTGCCAATTACAGTAAAAGTGCGCAAAGGCAACAAATTGATTTTTTTAAAGGCCCTTACTTTACCTCATCCTTTATTGCACTCAGGTTGAATATCCCCATTTTTGATGGTGGAACAAGAAGGTCCAAACTTGAAGGTGCTAAAATATCCCTGCAGCAGTTTAATAATAATTTAAGTCTGCTTCAATTATCTATAGACAATGATGTGGCACAGGCAAGAATCAATATGCGCTCTGCATTGCTAACCATGGATGCGCAAAAAAGAAATATTGAATTAGCTCAGCAGGTTTATAATTCTGCCCGACTAAAATATGAACAGGGCCTTGGAAGCAACCAGGAAATAAGCACTGCGCAGACGGATCTTGTAACAGCTCAAAATAATTATTACAGCTCATTATACGATGCGGTAATTGCTAAAGTCGATTATCTCACCGCCACAGGAAAACTTTAAAAAATATCACAACTAATAAACAATGAAAAAAATTACAACAGTATTTATAGCGCTTGCTTCGGCCACATTAATGTTGTCTTGCGGCAATGGTAAGAAAGAAAAGGAAGGCTCTCTAGGCGATCAGAAAGTGAAGCTGGAAAAATTAAAAAATGATAAAGCGAAACTGGATGAACAAATAGTTGCGCTCGAAAAAAAAATAGCGATTGTGGATACCACTTCTACTGCCACGCAAACAGCAAAGCTTGTGGGATTGACAACAATTAAGAAAGAAAATTTTAAACATTACCTGGACCTTCAGGGAAAAGTAGATGCGCAAAATATTTCTTACATAACACCAAGTGGACAACCCGGACAAATAAAAGCTATCTACGTAAAACAAGGCGATGCAGTGCACAAAGGACAATTAATATTGAAGCTTGATAATTCAGTAGCGCTACAAAATGTGAATGCAGTACGACAACAAATGAATAGTGTGAAAGCTCAGCTAAATCTTGCCAAATCAGTTTACAACCGGCAGAAAAATTTATGGGATCAACATATTGGTACTGAAGTGCAATTGCTGCAGGCAAAAACAAATGTAGAATCGTTAGAAGGGCAGCTTAAAGCTATACAGGCCAATGTGAATGCGGCGCAACAACAGGCTAATCTTGCTAACGTTTATAGTGATGTAAACGGCACAGTTGACGAATTAACTGCGCATGTTGGAGAAACTTTTAATGGGAATCCGGTGCAGGGAGGATTTATTAAAATCGTCAATAAATCTGATTTGAAAATAACAGTAAATGTTCCGGAAAGTTACGCAGGTAAAGTATCAAAGGGCACACCTGTTATTGTAAATATTCCCGATGTAAATAAAGATTTCAATACTACTATATCCTTTATCAGTCAAACAATTGGTGCTACTACACGAGGTATTACTGCAGAAATGAAAGTTCCTTCCGGAATGATCCTGCGGCCAAACCAGGTTGCGCTCGTAAAGATTCAGGATTACACTGCGCCTAATTCTATATCTGTGCCTTTAAATGTATTGCAAACTGATGAACAGGGAAAATATGTGTTAGTAGCTGCAAAAGAAGGCGATAAAATGGTTGCACGAAAAAGAAAAGTTCAGATAGGACAACTTTATGGCGATGTGATTGAAATTAAACAGGGATTGCAGGAAGGTGACCAGGTGATCACTGATGGATTCCAGGGATTGTTTGATGGGCAGTTGATTACAACTAATGCCTGATAAAATATTACAAAATGCTTTTTAAAAGCGCAACAAAAAATTTATGAGTTCATTAGAAAAAATAGGAGATAAATATAAGCAGCTGAAGCCTACGACATGGGCGATCAATAATAAAACTTCTATTTACCTGTTAATCGTTTTTGTTTCAATAATTGGTATTTTCCAATTTGTCACACTGCCCAAAGAACAATTTCCTGACATTGTTATCCCAACCATTTTTGTACAAACAATAAATGTGGGAAACTCGCCCAAGGATATCGAAAATCTGATTACAAGGCCAATTGAAAAACAAATAAAAGGTATTACCGGGGCTAAGATCAATAAGATTAACAGTACATCACTACAGGATTTTTCGGCTATTACAGTAGAGTTTGAGACCGACGTAAAAACTGAGGTAGCCTTACAAAAAGTAAAAGACGCTGTAGATAAAGCGAAAAAGGATTTGCCAACAGATCTTACGCAGGAGCCCAATGTGCAGGAAATAAGTTTTAGTGAAATGCCAATCATGTTCGTAAACCTTAGTGGTAATTTCGATATGATGCAACTGAAAAAGTTTGCAGATGATGCAAAAGATAATCTGGAGGAATTGCCGGAATTAACTCGTGTAGATATTGTCGGTGCGCCAGAGAGAGAGTTCCAGATAAACGTGGACAATTATAAAATGCAAAGTGCAGGAATTACTTTCGACGATATCGCAAATGCTGTACAACGGGAAAACCTGGATATTTCAGGTGGCTTGCTGGATGTAGGAAATATGAAACGTACACTACAGTTAAAAGGTCAATTTAAAACTGCATATGATATAGAAAAAGTTATTGTTCGTAATACCAGCGGTGCTCCTATTTACCTGAAAGATATTGCCAACATAAAAGACACCGTTAAAACCAGCGAAAGCTTTGCGCGATTGGATGGCAAGAACGTAGTGACTTTAAATATTATAAAAAGAGCAGGCGAAAATTTAATTCAAACTTCTGATGATGTTAAGAAAACAGTTCAGGAATTAAAGGCAACGATATTGCCCCCTAATCTCGATGTCGTAATAACGGGTGATCAAAGTCGCGCAACTCGCACATCCTTTAATGACCTTGTAAATTCAATTGTGATAGGGTTTGTTCTCGTATTGCTTATCCTGATGTTTTTTATGGGAGTTACCAATGCATTTTTCGTGGCGCTTTCGGTTCCGCTAAGTATGTTTCTGGCATTCTTGTTTTTACCGGCAGCTACATTGATCACAGGCTCTGATGTTACGCTCAATTTTATTGTACTCTTTGCTCTTTTATTCGGCTTAGGTATTATTGTAGATGATGCGATTGTGGTAATAGAAAATACGCATCGGATTTTTGTAGAAAATAAAGGAAAGATCTCAGCGAAGGAATCTGCGAAGATGGCTGCCGGAGAAATATTTATTCCCGTGCTGGCAGGCACGCTTACTACATTAGCGCCGTTTTTCCCTTTGTTATTCTGGCCGGGAATTATAGGTAAATTCATGATCTATTTGCCTACGATGCTCATATTTACACTTTCGGCATCTTTGGTTGTTGCATTTATTATGAACCCGGTTTTTGCAGTTGACTTTATGAACCATCCAGAGGATGATACTAAAAAAAGAAAGTCGCATATTTTTAAAAGCAAAGCATTTTTAATTCCTCTTTTGGCCGGAATATTATTTGACCTTTTCCATTTGCCTTTCGTAGGAAATCTATTGATCTTTTTTGCGATAATTGTTGTTTTAAATACTTATATTTTTGATAACCTGATTCATGCTTTCCAAAACAAGATATTACCCGGGATCATGACTAATTACGAAAAACTACTCAGGTGGGCAGTGGCACGTTGGAGGCCTGTGTGGTTACTTATCGGAACATTCATTTTATTGATCGTATCTGTAGTATTTTTTATGGCGCGAAAAGTGCCTGTGGTATTTTTCCCGCAGGGTGATCCCAACTTTGTATATGTTTATTTAAAATTGCCGGTCGGAACTAATGTTCTTTATACAGATAGTGTCACTAAAGTTTTAGAAACTCGTGTAACTAATGTAATCAATGGGCCAGATCATAAACCAAACCCGATTGTTGAAAGTATTATTTCAAATGTAGCAGTTGGTGCATCTGACCCCAGCAGTGGTGACAGGAGCACCCAGCCAAACCTGGGCAGGGTGCAGGTTTCGTTTGTAGAGTTTGAAAAAAGACATGGTGTATCTACTGCCCCTTATCTTGATTCAATAAGGGAAGTTGTAAAAGGAATACCCGGTGCGCAAATATCTGTAGCACAGGAAAGCAGCGGGCCACCTACCGATCCACCTATAAATATTGAGGTAGCCAGTGAAAATTTTGAAGTCCTTACTTCAACTGCTAAACATTTAAAAACTTACCTGGATAGTTTGCAAATTCCTGGTGTTGAAGAATTAAAAATGGATGTGGACCTTACTAATCCGGAGATCACACTCTCCGTAAATAGGGAGCGTGCTTTGATCGAAGGTGTGTCAACAGCGCAGATAGGCCAGCAAATAAGAACTGCACTTTTTGGGCGGGAAGTATCTAAAATAAAAGATGGAGAGGATGAGTATAAGATTCAATTAAGAAATGATGAAATGCAACGGCAAAGCCTTTCGGACTTACTAAATATGAAAATTGTTTTCAGGGATATGGCAAGTGGTGGACAGGTAAAGCAAATACCCATAAGTTCATTAGTGGATGTAGATTATACCAGCACTTACGGTAGTATTAAAAGAAAAAATGTTAAACGTGTGATCACTTTGTTTTCGAATGTGCTTAGTGGTTATACTCCTACCGCAGTGAATGCACAATTAGCTACAGCCATCAGGGATTTCCCAAAAAAGGATAATAATGTAACCATCACTCAAACAGGTGAAGGAGCGCAGCAGGCAGAGACGGGTGCTTTCCTGGGGAAAGCGTTGCTGATCGCACTCATGCTGATATTATTTATCCTGGTTTTACAATTTAACTCGGTGAGTAAATCTGTAATAATTCTTACAGAAATTCTCTTTAGTATAATTGGTGTATTACTTGGCTTCGCGATTACTGGTATGCAGGTTTCAGTTGTAATGACAGGCATCGGAATTGTTGGCCTTGCTGGAATTGTGGTAAAGAATGCAATTTTAGTGATTGATTTCGCAGATGAATTAAGGGCGCGCGGCATGAAGACCAAAGAAGCAGTGATACAAGCGGGCAAGATCAGGATCATCCCGGTTTTACTTACAGCACTTGCAGCTATATTCGCCTTGATTCCTTTGGGAATTGGTTTCAACATCAACTTTGTTACGATGTTTGCTGATCTGAATCCACACATCTTTTTTGGCGGTGACAGTGCAAGATTTTGGAAACCACTTGCGTGGACAATTATATTCGGATTAGCATTCGCATTTTTTATGACATTGATAATGGTGCCTACTATGTATTTGATTGCTGAGAGGCTTAAAAGACCAATGCGTAGAATGTATGGCGGTAAATGGATCTCAATGCTCGGTATACCTCCATTGACTATATTATTTATTCCTTTAATGTTTGTGACCATGATTGTTCACAATATAAAAGCAGCCAGGAGGAAAAGGCAGATGGGAAATGAAGTTGGTGAAAGATGGACTGGAAGTTGGTTTTGATAAATTAAGTTTATTTAATCTTAAATGCTGCAATTAACGTTGTAGCATTTTTGTTTTTGGTTAACAATAAGCGGCAAAAAATTTCGTTTATATATAGATCCCTTTCACAAGAAAAAACATCCACATGATCGTAAAAGAAATTGTTTGCCAGCTACTAATAGCCACACACATTATTATGTATTTTCAAAGCAGGCGCCATAAGGTTAAAGCCTGATACTTATTTTTTCTCTGTTTCCTCAATAAATACGGTAGCTATGATGGTTACCGTTTTTTTTGGCCCCATCCCAACCCTTCCCCAAGGTGGAAGGAGAGGCAATGATTCGTTTCCATAACCAATTCTATTATTAAACAACAACCTGTTATAGGAGTTAAAACGATTAACTTGATTATTAAAAAAATAATCTGCCCATCATTTTCCACAAAAAGTTTATTTTTATTTTAAAGAGATCTTATGAAAAATTTAATTTTTGCATTTACAATTTGCTTCACAATAAATAATGCCTGTTTCGCACAGGCCAAAGCTTTACCGGCAAGTGAGGTGATCGCAAACGCAAAAGCTACCGCGTCAAAAGAAAATAAAAAAGTATTTGTAATCTTTCATGCTTCCTGGTGCGTATGGTGCCACAAGATGGACAGTGCAATGAATGCACCGGGTATTAAAAGCTTTTTTGATAAAAATTTTATTATAACCCATCTCACCGTTGATGAAAGTAAGGATAAAAAAAATTTAGAAAATGCAGGTGCAAATGAAATGCGTACTGCCTGGCATGGAGATAACCAGGGTATCCCTTATTGGGTAATCCTTGATAAAGATGGAAGGGTACTTGCCGATTCCCGTATCATTGATGCTAATGGTAAGCCGGGCAATAGTGTTGGCTGTCCTGCACAACCGGAGGAAGTAGATTATTTTTTGAGTGTGCTCAGCCAAACTTCAACACCATCTCTACATGAGATGGAATTAATAAAACAAAGATTTTTGAAAAACAAGTAAGACTGACTTCTATTGTTCATCCAGGATCTTCACCTCTGTCCTGCGGTTTTTTTGTCTTCCTGCCTCGGTATCATTTTCTTCAATAGGCTCTTCAGCACCGTATCCATTTGCTTCCACCCGGGTTTGGTCAATTCCCTTAGCAATTAAATATGCTACAATTGATTTAGCTCTTTCCAGGCTCAGGATTTTATTTTTTGAATCTGTGCCTACATTATCTGTATGGCCACCAATTTCTATTCTCACTTTTGGTTTACGTTTTAAATATTCCACCAGGTCATCAAGCACAGCGTAAGACTCAGGACGGAGCGTTGCTTTACCGAAATCAAATTCCACATTATTCAAAACAAAGATTTTTGAAGGCTCAAATTCAAGATTTACTTTAAAGGCATCTTTATAAAATACATTGGGGCCAAGAGATGGTATTTCTAATACATTCTGACTCACAGAATCTTTAAAGCCCATTATAAAAATATCGTATTGATCTCCGGCAGGAAGCCTGGTAGAAAATTTACCTCCTTCATCACTGATAGATTGGTAGTCGTTACCATTTTTGTGGCTCTTGAATACTATCAACTCATTATTCAATGGCATCCTGCTATTTAAGCCTACAATCGTCCCTTCCACTTTAGCATCCTTAGGCAGGTTGGGTGCTAATTGCGCAATTGAAGTAAAAAGTAAAAAGTAAAAGATAAAAAAGGTGACTATGGTTTTCATAAAAATTGATTTGAATTATTATAAAACGTATGCTGCCGATAATTATTTCGGGTAAGCTAATTTAATAGCTGAAAATATACCCTCGAAAGGGTATTGTAAAAAATCAGGGGAATTGTTGTTTTGTGTTCAAAATTAAACACACTAAAATGAAAAAACTTTGCTTCGCCTTAACGCTGCTACTTTGCGGCACAGTGCTATTTGCACAAAAAAACACAGACTGGACAAAAAATTTTCCATCAAAAATTAATTGGTACAAAATATCTGATGCAGGCACACTGGTGGTGGCCACTAAAGATGGTCTTTATGGAATTAGCGCTCAGGACGGTTCAGAGGTTTGGAAAAATGATGATATTGAAAACATCCAGGAATCAAATTATGATCCTATAGAAGGAACGCCTTACGCAGCGCTAAGCAAGGCAGGGCTAACAAAATCTGTCAATAATATTGTCGATTTGGTAACCGGAAAAATAGTAGCAAATACTAAGGATCTCGGCTTGCGCACAGTCAGCAAAAGAATTTACCTGGTGAAAAGTAACAAAGTACTTTTTTATGGAGGCAGTGATAAAGGTGCTATGGTTCTGGTGCTCGCAGACCTTTCAACCGGTCAGAAATTATGGGAGCAGGAAAAAATAT
Organism: Ginsengibacter sp.; assembly: GCA_040006135.1. Taxonomy (GTDB): domain Bacteria; phylum Bacteroidota; class Bacteroidia; order Chitinophagales; family Chitinophagaceae; genus Ginsengibacter. The sequence goes on from JBDTXP010000050.1 coordinate 12,074, forward strand.
TTTCAAAAAATTCTGAACAAATTATTTCACAGGCAGGAGAAACAACTGATGCAATATTTATTGCTACTAATAAAAATATTTATAAACTAAAAAAAGAAACAGGTGAAGTGCAGTATGAGATTGCTATGAAAAGTGACCTTCCTATTGCTGCCCCCGAGGCGGAAAAAGGTGGTGGCCTGGGGAAAATGTTTTCTATAGGAAAAAATATGGATAAAGCTGCAGGACAAATGGCCACGCTTACTTCCGCAGAATTTTTTCAACATGGTGATCCAAACATTATATATTTCTGGAACCAGGACATTCTCACTGCTTTTAATGTAGCAGATGGAAAAGAAGTTTGGAAAAGAGTGGAACTGCCTTCTCCCATTGCCAATATACTATTTGATGAGCGGGGTATGCTCGTTGCTACAGCAGAAAAAACCGCGGAGGATATGCAGAAGGCAAATGAGAAAGGTCGTGGCCTGATTGGTAAAATAAAAAAATCAGGCGCCGCGAAAAAAAACAGGGCAACGCTACTTTGTCTTGACATGGCCACAGGAGCAGAGAAATGGAATAGTGATGTAGATCTGCAAGGTGATGTAATTGCATATAAATTATCCGGCAACAAATTAATTCTCGCCACTGCGAGAGATCAGGGTACTAACTTTATAAGCATAGTAGATCTTGATGCCGGAAAATCCATCACTAAAAAACCTTTGTCAATAAAAGGTACAGTAACAGATTTGCAAATAGTACCTCAAGGTTTATATTTCCGAACTACTGAACAGATAAATATTCTTGACCTGGAAACCGGTGATAAGACCTGGAAAAAGGGCTTTGCTGTAAATAGTTGTAGCGGGCAAAATGCTGATGCCAAAACAGGATATGTTTATGCTAATGGAATTGTTTATAAAGTTGATTTTGAAAAAGGTGATTTGAATGAGTGGGTTACCGGGATAAAATTTGACAATAAGGAAGAGCCTACCAGCCTTCAATTACGCGAGAATGGCGTGCTACTCACTTCTGATCAAAATGCGAGATTATATGACTATGCTGGCAAGCAGGTTTTTCATACCTATGAGCAACCACCGGGACGTACGCTTGCAGGTAAATTAACCAGCGGGCTGGGCGCATTAACAAGTGCTGCAATATCAGCGCAACAAATGGCACAAAGTGCACAAATGAGTTATTCTAAAGGATATTATGGAAGTACCAGCTCATCAATGGATAACAGTATTAAAAATGCAAATACAAACGCTTCCAACTTTGGGGGGGCGGCAGTTGAAAGTTTTAAATCAATTAGTAAAAGATTTAGCGCAACCAAACAAGCAAATAATTTTATGGCAATGCTTACCAACTTCGGTGGAGGCAATACTGCCAAAGAAGCCGGTGTGATGATGATAGATAAAACCAACGGAAAAGAAATAAGAAAAATTATTCTTGGAGATAAAAAAGATCCTGACTATCAAATGGATGAATTAGGCAGAGTAGTTTATTACAAAGCGAATGGTTCAGAAATTTCGGGTTTCAGATTTTAGTGTGTGTTAAAATGGGATTACTCCCGGCCACCCTTTGGGGTGGCTTTTTTTTGGGAAAAATTATTTCAGCGATTTTATTTCATGCTTCGCGCGTTAATTTTTTTCTTAACAATTTTTCATACGCTTTCCGTGGTGCAGTGCTAACAAGGATTTCCCCACAATAAGTATAGCCCAAATTCTTCAATATTTTCAGCATCGGAACATTATCAAAATTTGTATCGGCTCTTATGCTAC
>JBDTXP010000051.1:0-13286 GCA_040006135.1 Ginsengibacter sp.
AATTATGTAGAATTTTAATAAATTGTAAATACCTTTAACTCAAATAAATTTTAAATAACATGGAAAGTAAAAAGCCGAAAATTCTTATTTGCGAAGATGACCCAAACCTTGGAATGGTTTTAAAAAATTATCTTGAACTCAATGATTATGACGTAATATTAGAGCGGGACGGAAGGCTTGGATTGGCAGCTTTCCAAAGAGAAAAATTTGATCTGTGCCTGTTAGATGTAATGATGCCTAATATGGATGGTTTTACAGTAGCTGAGGAAATCAGGAATGTAGATCCGGACATGCCTTTGTTTTTCCTTTCAGCTAAAACAATGAAAGATGATATTATAAAAGGTTATAAACTTGGTGCTGATGATTATATTACCAAGCCATTTGACAGCGATGTTTTGCTGCATAAAATTAAAGCTATTCTTAAAAGAAATGAGGAGCTGCATCGTGAAGAAGCAAATGCAGAGTATGATCTGGGTAAGTACCATTTTAATCCAAGGCTAAGGCAATTATCATCAGGTGACGATATGCAAACTTTGTCTCCCAAGGAAAATGAATTATTGAAAATGCTGTCTGAATATAAGAATGACCTGTTACCCCGCGAAACAGCTCTTAAAAGAATTTGGGGAAGCGATACTTATTTTAATGGCCGAAGCATGGATGTTTATATCGCCAAACTTAGAAAGTACCTAAAAAGTGATAGCAATCTTGAAATTGTTAATATTCATGGAAATGGTTTCAGGTTAGTTGAAAAAGTAGAATAATTTTCTCAGGAATTTTGTTTTAATAGAACCGCAGCAGCAATGCCTGCGGTTTCTGTTCTTAAAGTGGATGCACCAAGAGTTATAGGAATAAATTTGTGTGCTATTGCAAAATTTACTTCCTCCTCCGTGAAGTCGCCTTCTGGGCCAATTAAGATTATGCGCGACTCATCTTTTTTTATATTACCTGGCAGTGATAATTTATTCTCGTCCCTATTACAATGAGCAATAAAACGATGACTTGCTGAGGCATTTACAATAAGGTTTTCAATTTTTTCTGATGCCATCAATTGAGGCATCCATGGCTGCCGACTTTGCATTATTGCACTTTTGAGAATATTTTGTAACCGCTCCTGTTTATAATTAAATTTTTCAGTCCGGCTACAGATAACAGGGATAATTTTATGAACTCCCAACTCTGTGCACTTTTCAATAAACCATTCAAATCGGGATACGTTTTTAATAGGCGAAATAGCAATAGTGACTTCAGGAAGATCAAATGCGATTTGCTTTTTTTCTAAAATTCTTACCTCACTTTTCGACTTATGCGCAGCCGTTATTGCTGCTTCATATAAATTTCCCTTTCCATCAGTCAAAACAATCAGTTCACCTTCCTTCATTCTCAATACCCTTGATAAATGATGGGAAGAAGCCTCATCTAATATAGGGCGATCTTCTTTCGGAATATTTTCCAGGAAGAAAAAGGGTGGCTGCATATATTCACCTAATATAATTTGAAAAGTAATCTGTATTAGAAAGGAGATTCATCATCAAATTCCCCATCATTCATTTTACTACCTTTCTGAATATAAAGGCGCGCGCCTTCATCATCAGCGTCTTTCACAGATTTCCAATTGCCTCCTTTAGGAAATCCAGAATTAGGATTAGAATCTTCTGCATCCACAAACTTTTGTATGTGCAACAAGGCTGTCAGTTGAATAGTTTCTAATTGCCCATTTCTGTGCTTTGCTATTCTCACGGTAGTCTGACCTTTGGTACTCTCTCCCATCTCATTTGTATTTATTTCATGATACTCGGGTCTATAAAGGAACATTACCAGGTCAGCATCCTGTTCTATCGCTCCTGATTCGCGCAGGTCACTTAATTGAGGAATTTTACTGCCTTCTTTTCTTTTCTCTACCTCCCGGCTTAACTGGCTTAGTGCAATAATTGGTACTTGTAATTCCTTAGCCAGGCTTTTTAAATCGCGTGATATCCGACTTATTTCCTGCTCACGGTTAGCGTTCCTATTTTCACCTGTTCCACTCATTAATTGCAGGTAATCGATGATAATGAGGCCTACATCATGCTTGTTTTTTAACCTACGGCACTTTGCCCTTAATTCAAAAATATTCAGTGCTGCAGAATCATCAATATGAATGGGAGCTGATAAAAGCCGCTCGATTCCCTTTTTATTTAGCTGTGCCATTTCATGATCTTCAAGGCGGCCGCGGGAAATTTTTTCAAGCCATATTTCACTTTCAGCACTTAGTATTCTTTGTACCAATTGACTCGCACTCATCTCAAGAGAAAAAATGGCAACAGGGGTAGGTTTTGTAGGATGAAGTGCAGCATTACGTGCCAGATTAAGCGCGAATGCAGTTTTACCCATGGAAGGCCTTGCAGCAAGTATGATAAGATCGCTCGGCTGCCAGCCAAAAGTTACTGAATCCAACTTCGCAAATCCAGAGGGCACACCGGATATTTCGTCCTGGCGCGTACGCAAGTCTTCAATTCGTTGCAGTGTCTTTATGATTACACTGTCTATACTTGCATAATCTCTTTTTAAATAATTATTTGTTATTTCAAAAAGTTTACTTTCTGCATGGTCCAGTAAATCAAACACATCAGTACTGTCTTCGTAAGCTTCACCTATTACCTCAGAACTTATTCTAATCAGGTCGCGCTGTATAAATTTTTGTAAAATAATACGTGCATGAAATTCAATGTTAGCCGATGAAACAACTGTATTCGTTAGCTTGGTAATGTAGAAAGCACCGCCAGCCAATTCAAGTTCTTCCCTTAACCTCAATTCCTCCACCACTGTTAGTAAATCAATGGGAGAATTTTTCTGTTGAAGACCCTGCATTGCACGAAAAATCAATTGATGAGCTTCTACATAAAAACATTGAGGTTTTAAAATTTCAACCACAATATCGAACGCGTTTTTTTCCAACATCACTGCACCTAACACTGCTTCCTCCAGGTCTTTTGCTTGCGGTGGTATTTTGCCAAACATCAGACTTCCCAATTCTGGCGGTCCTGTTTTTCTCCTGGTTTTTCGATCTTTGTTAAGGTTGGTAAGGTCCATCTTTTATTCAGGTAATTATTTTTGGTTCTGTAATAAGTGTGCAGATTTTGTCATGCGGGCGGCTAAGGTAATGGACATTGAGCGATATTAAAAAATGATTTACTTCCTATATTTATACCATTCCTATTCACATAATTATTCACACCTCTTATCTGGATAATTAACATTACATCTTCTCTTATCCACAAAATAAAAAATTTTTACGGCAGAATTAATCTTTTGTGAACAATATTGTGTTAACAAAAAAAAATGAAAAAAAATCATGAAAAAGTAAAAATAATACTACGCAATATTTTATTGAATTTCACAATTTAGCCATGATAATAACGCAAATTTTCGAAAAAACACTTTTGATTTTCTCATGGAATAACAGGGTGAGTTTAGGTTAAATATCACGGGTGAAAATCTTACGCGAAAGTTGCCACAGCATCCATTTATAATGGTATCTATATTAATTTTTGGTAACATAAAAGATGATCACTTTTTTAAAATAGCCAATTTTATTGCCTATCGTTGATTGTGCATTATTTTTGGCAGATATTTTTTTCAGTATGAAGATCAGTTACAAGTGGCTAAAAGAGTATTTGCCCGTTGATGAAAGCATAAATGAGGTAGTGAATAATTCCCGGAAGATTGGGGATATTCTCACCTTGATTGGTTTGGAGGTAGAGCATATAGAACACTTCGAATCAGTAAAAGGAAATCTTAAAGGTGTGGTTACAGGTCAAGTAATTTCATGTGAAAAACATCCTGATGCTGATAAATTGAAGGTCACCATAGTAAATACAGGTGATACTGAAAATTTACAAATTGTTTGTGGTGCTCCTAATGTGGCTCAAGGACAAAAGGTTTTAGTTGCACTACCCGGAAGTACCATTTATCCTAAAGGAAAAAATCCATTAACCATAAATAAAGTGATTATTCGTGGTGTAGAAAGTAACGGAATGTTGTGTGCTGAAGATGAATTAGGAATCGGTGCTAGTCATGCTGGAATTATAGTATTGCCTGAACAAACAAATGTGGGACTTCCCGCCTCAGATATTTATGAAATCTATGATGACTATGTGTATGAGATTGGGCTAACGCCTAACAGGATGGACGCAATGAGCCACATGGGTGTAGCTAAAGATATTACTGCTTACCTATCGCACCATTTTAAGAAAGAGTTGAAAATTATTTCTCCGTTTGTAAATAATTTTGAAGTTGATAATAAGAAGAATTCTTTTCAAATCTCCTTAGAAACTTCACTTTGTGAAAGGTATTCAGGTGTTCATATATCCGGAGTAAAAGTTACTGAATCTCCTACCTGGCTACAACTAAAACTTAAAAGTATTGGTCTCAAACCAATAAATAATATAGTAGATATTACCAATTTTGTTTTGCATGAAACCGGCCAACCTTTACATGCTTTTGATGCTCAGGTAATTAAAGGAGCAAAAATAATTGTCGCTCAACTGCCTGAAGGGACACCGTTTAAAATTTTAGATGGTTCTGAGATAAAACTAAATGCCGGCGATATTATAATTTGTGACAGCGAAAAAAATCCGCTTTGTCTTGCTGGCATTATAGGTGGAGTGCAAAGTGGCGTTCAGTCACAAACTACCGAAATTTTTCTTGAGAGCGCAGTCTTCAATGCCCCTGCAATCAGGCGCTCATTAGTAAAACATAACCAAAGGACAGATGCTGCCATAAGATTTGAAAAAGGGGTCAATATTGATAACACAGTGCTCGTTTTAAAACGGGCAGCAAGTTTGATAAAAGAAATTGCCGGAGGCAAAATCGAGGGTGATGTCATAGATGTATATCCACAGCCAAGAACGCCCGTAGAAATTACCCTAAGTAATCATTACCTCAAAAAAATAAGCGGCAAAAACTATCATGCAGATACTGTAAAGAATATTTTAAAAAATCTGAATTTTAAAATACTAAAAGAAGGCTTTGATGACATCAGTGTTCAGGTGCCCTTCAGTAATCCTGATATTCTTTTACCTGTTGATATTATTGAAGAAATAATGCGAATAGATGGCCTGGACCAGGTAGAAATTCCTTCATCTATAAACATGTCGCCCGCCGGTGAAAAAAATAGTCTCAGTGACCACCACAAACAAAAGGTGTGGAATTGGCTTACCGGTAATGGCTTCAAAGAAATTTTCACTAATTCAATTACAAACAGCCGGTATTTTTCTGAAGAAACCTTAGCTACTTCAGTAAAAATTATTAATAGCCTTAGCGAAGGACTTGACATCATGCGCCCCTCAATGATACCTACAGGTCTCGAAAGTATTGCCTATAATCTGAACAGGCAAAATGATTCGTTGAAATTTGCCGAATTTGGAAAAACATATTTTCATAAAGATGATAATTATATTGAAAAAGAAAATTTCAGCCTATTCATTACCGGTGATATTTCTATGAGCAACTGGAATGCTACTTCAAAGAAAGCAGACCTTTTCTATGTAAAAGGAATTTGCGATGCGATCTTTTCAATTTGTGGAATTAAAGAATATCAATTCAATTTAAATGAAACAGGAAATGAATGGCTATCCACCGCTATAACTGCAAATATTAAGGAAGCGCAACTTGCTGTTTGTGGTAAGGTTAGAAAAAATAAGCTTGCTATATTTTCAATAAAACAGCCTATATATTTTATCAATTTTGATTGGGAAAAAATTTTGGAATATGGTGCTACAGAAAAATTAGAGTATTTGCCTGTTTCAAAATTTCCACAAGTGCACCGTGATCTTTCTATGATATTATCTGCTGAAACATCCTACCAGCTCATAGCAGATGAAATTAAGAATTTAAAATTACCACAATTAAATGATTGGAACTTATTTGACTTTTATGAAGGAGAAAAAATAGGCAAAGGAAAAAAATCATTAGCAGTTTCTTTAACTTTTATAGATAAAGAAAAAACTCTAACAGATAAAGAAATAGATAAGATGATACAACAAGTCATTGAAGTGTTGGAAAAAAATCAAAAAGCAATCGTTAGAAAAAATGCCTGATATTATCCATGACCATATTGTAAGTATTGAGTCAAAGCTAAAAGCATTAATAAAAAATTACCAGGCACTTGCCAAAGAAAATACCCACCTAAAATCACAATTGGATGAGAGGGAAAAAGATAATCTCGCTTATAAATCTTCGAATGAAAATTTATTGCAGCAATTACACATAATAAAAACATCATTGGGTACACTAAATGAAGAAGAAAAAGCAATTTTCGGGAAAAGTATCAATCAATATATTAAAACGATTGAACTTTGTATAGCGCACCTAAATCAATAGCAATGCAAAAGGATTTATTAATTCCATTGAATATCGTAATTGGTGATCGGAATTACCGCATAAAAATTCTTACAAAAGATGAAGAGGTTATCCGGAGAACGCTTAAAATTATTAACGATAAGATATTAGAATTCAGAGCGCAATTTTCCGGCAAAGACATGCAGGATTATATTGCGATGGTACTTATCTGGTATGCTACAGAAGGAAAAGAAAACAAAAGCGAAATATCACCCGACATTTTAGAGGCACTCCTAAAAATGGAAAAATTATTGGACGAAAAAGTTGGATAGTTCTTAAGTGAGGTGTCAGGCCACCAAAAATAAAATTCGTAAAATAGTATTAACCTTCTAGTGGCCAGATACCTGATATCAATGGCCACTTGCCAGATTAAAAGCTTTGAGATATTTCTCGATGTAATTTTCTCTTGAATAATATTTGTATTGCATAATATACCGTGGATGCTCTAAGGCAATTATCTTTTCAAAAAAATGAAATTCATCATTAATTTTTTTTAAGAATTTTTCATTTTTCCCTGTGCCAAAACAATAGCAAAGGTCGGTGGCTATGCCCATCCTGATTTGAGTTTTAATATTTTCAATAATATCATCATACACAGCCTCTGTCAATTCCTTGCTGTCATAATAATTATAATTGACCTCTTTCCCTTTTGTATTTACTGATGTAATACCAAGGGGAAAAACGGAATGAATATAAAAATTTGAATAAAATTTTTCAACCCCACCATATGCTTTGATCATATCATATATAAAAGTTGCAGAAGGCTCATGGGTGCTCACTCCTGGAAAATCAAATCCACAAGCTTCTTTCAATCTTTTAGTATCAGTAAAAGGAATACCTGTGACGCCTGCGCCAAACCTTCCAGGATTAATGCCCAAAATCAGGTGCCGCTTATTAGTATCACTATAATATTTTAAATAAAACTGATCTGATATTTTCGTTGCATGTTTGTTTTCTTTAAAAGGATTCATCACCCTGATACCTGTTGGGAGGGCGCCTTCAAATTCAAGTTTTTTATTGAATGAAATAATCTTTTGTGCAAAAGTTTTCATTTCACAAAATTAGGAAACAACAAATCGACATTATTTTAATAATAGAAAGTGATTTGTTTAACAAAATCTTGCCGAAAGCTGATTAATCTTTCAGAAAACTTTTGCCTCTCACTTATCATGTACCGGCTTTAAAATCCGGGAAAAAAATAATTATGAAAAATAAAATTTTACTCCTCCCTATTTTTTTTATTTCCTTCTCAGCCTTCGCACAATCAAATATAAAGTTGGGTGTATCTGCCGGGATCACTAATTCCACCATCCAGGGTGATGCTTCTAAAAGTTTTGAAGGATTACTCGATTTTACCAATGGTATCGCAACTTCGCGTAACCATCTGGGCTTTTATGCCGGGGTGAACGCTGATATTCCAATCTCATCAAACGTCTCAGTAGTACCGGGAATAATGTATGCACAAAAAGGTTATGAATTTTCCGGATCCTTTAATATTAAAGGCCTTGATTTTTTAGGTGCAGGTGCGAAAGCTGTCCTCCAGACAGAATATATTGATGTGCCTGTCCTGATAAAAGCTAAACTTCAGGGTTTTCAGATTTTTGCTGGTCCGCAGGTTTCTTACCTGGCAAATGCAAATCTAAAAACAACTGCGGGATTACTCGGTATAAATTTATTGAATAAAACAATGGATGCCACCTCACAATTCAATCGTTGGGATATGGGAATTACAGGTGGATTAGCATATGAGTTTTCCAACGGAATTAATATATCAGGTTCTTACGATTACGGTCTTGATAAAATAGATGCAGGCAAAAATTTAAATGCCTATAACAGAAGCTTCAAAATCGGCATAGGAATGCATTTTTAGAATCCAAAATTTTAATAGAATACCTGAATAACAAAAATCCCACCTATATGGGATTTTTGTTATTCAGGTAGTATTTTCCGCAGACAGCCAAGACAGCCAAATTAATTTGATGCATTTTTTTTATCTTCGTTTATTCGCCCATGTGAACTAACTTTTAAATAAAAGTGAAAAAGATCATGAACCGTAAAAACTTATTCAAAAAAAATGGAATCAATTCTCCCAATAATAATTGGCATAATAGCTCTTATCGTAGGTATAATATTAGGCAAAGTTTTATTTGCCAAAAATACCAAACAAATAGTTGAAACTGCAGAGCAACAGGCACAATCTATTCTTTTAGAAGCCGGCAAACAAGCTGAAACGATCAAAAAAGAAAAGCAGCTTGAGGCCAAAGAACATTTTGTTCAACTCAAATCTGATCATGACAAAAACGTATTTCAGCGCAATCAGAAATTATCTGAAAGTGAAAACCGCCTGAAACAAAAAGAACAGTCAGTTAACCAAAAAGATCAGCAGATTGAGAGAACGCTTAAAGAAAATGATGCCATTAAGCAAAATTTGAATCGCCAGATAGAGGTTGTAAATATTAAACGCGCTGAACTCGAAAAGCACCAGGAAGAACATATTAAAAGATTGGAAGGCGTAGCCGGCCTTAGCGCTGAGCAAGCCAAATCACAATTAATAGAAACGCTTAAAAATGAAGCCAATTCGCAAGCGTTGAGTATACAACAAGAAATTATAGATGATGCCAAAGTGAAAGCTAATAAGGAGGCGCGTAAAATTATTATACAAACTATTCAACGGACGGCTGCAGAACAGGCAATTGAAAATGCTATTACAGTATTTAACCTGGAAAGTGATGAGATTAAAGGTTCTATTATAGGCCGTGAAGGAAGAAATATTAGGGCTATAGAAGCCGCAACCGGCGTAGATTTGATAGTTGATGACACACCGGAAGCAATCATACTTTCTTCATTTGACCCCCTGCGCCGTGAAATAGCACGCCTTTCTTTACAACGTTTAGTAGCAGATGGCCGTATTCATCCAGCGCGCATAGAAGAAGTGGTGGAGAAAACAAAAAGGCAAATAGAAGAGCAAATTGTTGAAATAGGTGAACGTACCGTAATCGAATTAGGTATTCATGGGCTTCATAAAGAACTTGTAAGGATAGTGGGTAAAATGAGATTCCGGTCTTCTTACGGCCAAAATTTATTAATGCACAGCCGCGAGGTTGCTAATTTATGTGGAGTGATGGCAGCAGAATTAGGTTTAAATGCCAAGCTAGCCAAACGTGCAGGCCTCCTTCATGATATTGGTAAAGTACCGGACGAAGAAACAGAATTGAGCCATGCATTGTTAGGAATGAAGCTTGCTGAAAAATATGGGGAAAATCCTGCGGTTTGTAATGCCATTGGCGCTCACCACGATGAAGTGGAAATGCAGTACGTTATAAGCCCGGTAGTACAGGCTTGTGACTCTATGAGCGGCGCAAGACCAGGTGCAAGAAGAGAAATTATGCAGCAATACCTTCAAAGGATTAAAGATCTTGAAAATCTGGCTCTTGCATATACAGGCGTGGAAAAAGCATATGCGATTCAGGCAGGCAGGGAATTGCGTGTAATTGTGGAGGCAGAAAAGGTAACCGATGGCGAAAGCGATAAACTAAGTTTTGAGATTGCTCAAAAAATACAAACTGAAATGACTTATCCGGGTCAGATAAAAGTTACAGTTATCAGGGAGAAAAGAGCCGTAAACGTCGCCAGATAATTTCAAATTGATTTTGAAAGCAGCTAATTATAGTCCTCGCTAAAAGAATTGCACTTTCGATTCATATTTTTAAAAAAAAATCTTACCTTCGCAATCCTAAAATAAAAAAGCTATGAACGCAGTCGCTTTTGTCCATGAGCAGCTCACTTCAAAAAAGGAACTTCCTAAATTTAAAGCAGGTGATAATATCACTGTTAATTATAAAATCCTTGAAGGAAATAAAGAACGTATCCAGAGTTTTAAAGGCGATGTTATCAAGCGCCAGGGTGAAGGTGGCACTGCCACATTCACTGTGAGAAAGATAAGCGATGGCGTAGGTGTCGAGCGTCTTTTTCCTGTATTTTCTCCAAATATTGAAAGTATCAAACTTCATAAAGTAGGCAAGGTGCGCCGGTCAAAATTATATTTCCTTAGAGAAAGAAGCGGTAAAAGCGCTCGTATTAAAGAAAAAAGGATAAAATAAATACTAAAATTTTAAAAAAACCGAAAAGTACTTGCTTTTCGGTTTTTTTATTTTTATTCTTACCTTCTTTTTTAGATAACAAATTCTACCTGAATGAAGAAGTCTATTCTTTTATACATACTGTTGATCATCCTGGCTGCATCATGCGCACGTGGGATCACTCCATATGATGCTGCTAATGGCAAAGCAAAATGCGGCAGGTATATTAAATAATTCAGTTAAGATTCAACTTTTACAAAACCGTAAAGTCTCAAAGGACGTATTATAATGTATCTTTGATATCAAAATTAAATTATGAATTTTTTAATTTTCAAACCTGAATTGCTTTTTGCTATGCCTGGTGGCACTGAGTGGATATTAATTCTTTTAGTTGTCTTATTATTTTTTGGTGGTAAGAAGATTCCGGACCTTATGCGGGGCATAGGTCGTGGAGTGCGTGAATTTAAAGACGCTAAAGAAAGTGTAAAAAGCGAGCTCGATGCAGGAATGAAAGAGAAAGATATATCTACAGTGAAAGAAAAAGAAGTGATCAGGGAAGACCTGCCAAAATAATTATTCATCATTTTTTTACCGGTTGAGACAACTATAAAGTAATTGTCTCAACCTTTTTTATGAAATATACGTGTTCATATATCAATCAATAAGACAGTATCACGAAGCGCTCGGCAACCACCTGGTTACATGCAGCGAAATGGTCTCTCATTTCCTAGAAAAGATTGAAGCTTCGAAAGATCTGAATTCCTTTGTTGAAATTTTTAAAGAAGAAAGCCTTGCAAGGGCCGCAGAGCTGGATAACAAAAGAATCAAAAAAACTACTTTAGGTAAATTACACGGAGTAGTTATTTCTATAAAAGATGTTATTTGTTATCAAGATCATCGTGTAACTGCAGGGTCTAAAATGTTGAAGGATTTCAAATCTGTATATAGCGCTACTGTTATAGAGAAACTACTATTAGAAGATGCTATTATCATTGGCATGTGTAATTGTGATGAGTTTGCCATGGGAAGCACGAATGAAACATCAACCTATGGACCTGTAAGAAATGCCCTGGATAAAAATAAAGTATCCGGTGGTTCTTCTGGAGGCTCGGCAGTTTCAGTTCAGGCCGGCCTTTGCATGGTAAGTCTTGGTAGTGATACCGGAGGCTCTGTGAGGCAACCAGCCGATTATTGCGGGATCATTGGATATAAGCCCGGTTATGGGGTAATTTCGCGGCATGGATTAATTGCCTATGCATCTTCATTTGATCAGATTGGAATATTTGCTCAAAACACTGAAGATATTATAACCGTATTGGACATAATTAAAGGAGCAGACGAACATGACAGTACAATGAACCGGCTGGTGGAATGCACCCCAACCAAAAATGATAGAAGCCCATACCGTATTGCCTTGTTAAAAAATACACTGCATTATCCGGGCCTGGATATTGAAATAAAAAAATCACTTTATCACTTGTCAGATCAACTTAAGAATGATAATTACATAGTAGAAGAGAAAAACTTTGAATTAATTGAATACATTGTTCCTGCTTATTATATACTTACCACTGCCGAAGCTTCGTCTAACCTTTCCCGTTATGATGGCATACGTTACGGTTACAGGTCATCAGAAAGTGGCGTGTCAATTAACAACTTTTATAAGAAGAACAGGTCCCATGGGTTTGGACTGGAAGTAAAAAAAAGAATTATGCTTGGAAGCTTTGTTTTAAGTGAAGGATACTTTGAAGCTTATTTTACAAAAGCTCAAAAAGTGCGAAAAATGCTGGTTGAACAAACCCGGAAATTATTTGAAGACTATGATTTTATTATGCTTCCAACAGTTACATCAACAGCAGGCGCTTTAGGACAAATGAAAAAAGACCCTATTGCTATGTATTTGTCGGATATCTACACCGTGATTGCAAATCTTACGGGATTGCCGGCAATTTCACTTCCTCTCTTCAAACATAGCAATGGTATGCCTTTCGGTGTTCAATTTATGTGTAACAAAAATGAAGATCGCAAATTGCTGGATTTTTCAAATAATATTATTGAGCAGTTTAAGGCAAGTGTGTGATGTATAAATTTACAGCCATATTATTTTCCTTCATATTTTTTTATCCATGTTATTCGCTTTGCCAGCATATAAACAACCATGTTGATACTTTAGTAAATGATAAAAAAGAAAATAAAATTATTGAACAAGTTGTTCATTCAACTACACCAGTAAAAAAAGAAAAAGTTGAATATTTAAGTCAGGTTACAAAGTATGGATTTAAAAACCTTTTTAAAAATTATACATACAATCCTTCTATTCCATATTCTTTACAGGTAAATCCCTATGCCGAAAAATATATGGAGGATTACTTGCAGGCACATACGAATTTTCTATTGCGCTTAAAAAAGACCGGGGTTCCTTATTTTAATTTAATCGATGGTATTCTTTCGCAATATGGTTTGCCACATGAGCTCAAATATCTCGCTGTTATAGAAAGTGATTTAAAATCTAATGCCTTGTCGGTTGCAGGCGCTCTCGGCCCCTGGCAGTTTATGAGTTACACTGCTAAGGATTATGGGTTGCGTGTAAATTCGCAGGTGGACGACCGAACAGATTATACAAAAAGCACACATGCTGCTGCCAAATATTTACTCAATTTATATAAAGACCTAAAGGATTGGTTGCTCGTAATAGCAGCATATAATGGCGGGCCAGGAAGGGTTTACAGCGCTATTAAAAAAAGTGGCAGCAGGGATTTCTGGAAATTGCAATATTACCTTCCGGAAGAGTCGCGAAACCACGTAAAAAAGTTTATTGCAACACATTAC
>JBDTXP010000052.1:0-13188 GCA_040006135.1 Ginsengibacter sp.
ACTTTTATATTTCTCACTATCTCATTAATCATAAGCTGGTAATCATAATTGAATCCCAGGGAATGCTTAATCGGAAATCCACCTCCAATATTTATTGAATCAAGCTCAGGGCAAATTTTCCTAAGCTGGCAATAAAGGTTGATCACTTTGTTTAATTCACTCCAATAATAAATATCATCTTTTATTCCCTTATTCAAAAAAATGTGCAACATTTTCAACTGGAAGCGGGTTTCATTTCCTTCTATTTCATCTACATAAAATTCTAAAATATCTTTAGCGCGTATGCCTAACCGTGAGGTATAAAATGGAAAGGTGGGTTCTTCTTCTGCAGCCACCCGTATACCGATATTAAAGGTAGAGCGCACAGATTTTTTATATGCTTTCAGTTCATCCTTATTGTCAAGAATAGGAATCACATTTTTAAAGCCTGTATTGATCAATCGTGCAATACGGCTGGTATAAGTTTTTTGCTTATATCCGTTGCATATGATAAAAGTGTCTTTGGTTATTTTTTTTCTTTCATACAATTTATTAATGATCTCTATATCGTATGCATAGGAAGTTTCCAGGTGAATACCATGTTTTAATGCTTCTTCCACAATAAATGAAAAATGCGAGCTTTTGGTACAGTAGCAATAATTATACTTGCCTTCGTACTTATGCTTTTTAAAGGCCTTGGCAAACATATCTTTTGCTTTATTGATCTGCATACCAATTTTAGGCAAATAAGTAAACTTTAAAGGAGTACCATATTTGTCAATAAGTTTTTTTACATCCACTCCATTATACTCGAGGTAGCCGTTTTTAAGATCATAATCTTCCTGTGGGAAATTGAAGGTTTGTTGAACGAGGTCATTATAAGTATTGTTCATCTACGAATATTAACTTGATTATTTGAAGTACAAATGTAAATAATGCAAAATATTTTTTGCATAAAAAAACCGCTCATATCGTTAAAGACTTGAGCGGAGGTATAATAATTTTGTTTTTAATTACTTAAGAGATGATATCAAACTCTTAAAAGCATCTGGCTCATTCATAGCCATATCTGCCAACATTTTCCTGTTAAGCCCAATATTTTTTTCATTGAGTTTATGTATGAACTGGCTGTATGTAAGGCCTTCTGCTCTTACTGCTGCATTGATACGCGCTATCCATAAGGAACGGTATTCTCTTTTCTTTAATTTGCGACCAACATAACTATATGTCAGGCCTTTTTCCATTACGTTTTTCGCAACGGTATATACATTTTTTCTTTTACCGTAGTAGCCTTTGGCTGCTTTTAGTATTCTTTTTCTTCTTGCCCTTGAGGCAACTGCATTATTTGAACGTGGCATTTTTTATTATTTTTTTCGGCTGTTATATAACTACCGGTGATTTATTAATTTATTTCATTCTTAGCAGACGCATTACGAATGGTCTGTTAGCATCGCTTACAATACCTTTTTTGCGTAAACTACGTTTACGCTTAGTTGATTTTTTTGTAAGGATGTGTCTTTTGTAAGCTTTTTGAAATGTAATTTCACCGGTGCCGGTTACTTTAAAGCGTTTTTTAGCGCTTGAGTTGGTCTTTACCTTTGGCATTATTAATATATTACTTTTACACCCTAGCCGGCGTTCCGAACAGACGGAAACTTATGGAGCCATGTGGGCAATATCGCTTCTAAAATCCTGCATCATCAGCGATAGTAAAATTGCAGGGGCGCAAAAGTACAAAAGATTTTCATAAAAATATCAGAAAAGTAGTCATTTTTAATAACCAGTTCCCTGACCGCCAAATACTTTACGTAATATATCAGTAATACGTGCAGCAGGATCCTTTCGGATCAATTGTTCCTGTAAACCGATATGATAAAATAAACCGTCTAAAGCCTTTTGTGTTACATAGGTTGTAAGATCTGTATTTACCGGATTTTTACTAAACCTGTTGTAAACAGAAAACACATCGGCCCAATATTTTGTTGCATCCGTAAATTGTAATGATTTACTAACTATCGGTGTAAACTTAGAAGTTAATTCCGCAGTTGTTTTTCTTTTAAGGTATTCAGTAGCAGCTGTATTATCTCCTCGCAAAATACCAAAAGCATCCTGGATGGTCATTTGTGTAATAGCATTAAGGAAAATATTACCAACATATTTTGAAGCATCCTCTGCGGCTCTGTTCATGGATAAAACAGCTTTATCTACCGTACTACCAAAACCAACACTGCGTAAAGTTTTTTCAACTTGCTGTGCCTCGGGTGGCATTAATATCTTAATCATATCGTCTTTAAAAAATCCATTTAATAAGCCCAGGTGAAATGTGGCTGAATCAGTTCCTACTTTTAAGGCCTCCTTTAAACCACTAACTACTTCAGCATTTGAGAGAGTGCCGCTTCCCGCACTGTTTAAAATACCTCGTGCGGTATCACAACCTGTAATAGATGTAAAAAGAAGAAATGCCGGTATTAAAAAGATTTTTATCGATAATGATTTCATAAACGTTGGTTTTATTAAAGGAGTATTCCTTAAGATAAAGTGTATTATTTCAAGTACAATGCCAAAGATGATAAAAATTCAGTGATTAAATAAACTTACATTTTATAAAAAGTATTTAATTGGTATAGGTTTCGCGCTATCTTACATTTTTTTATAAATGAAAAGGCTCAGAAAAATTCTCAATCCTGTTGTTTTTATTGGCAATATGATCTTGTTGATCCTATTCATTTTCTCCTGCTTCACTCCCTACGTTAATACCGGCATCTATTGGTGGATCGCATTGTTGGGTCTTACATTTCCTGTTTTATTATTCGCAGTATTTTGCCTTTTAATCTATTATTTAATAAAAAGATCCAAGTGGGCATTTCTAAATATTATAATTCTCATTTTGGGTATACAACAAATTCGGGCAACTGTTGCTTTTAACGCTAAAAATAATTATTTGCAAAATAATACAGCAGATGATATAAAGATTTTACAATGGAATGTAAAAAGCTGGGACCAGTTACGACTCGAACAGTCGGGTGATTTCCATGGAGAAAGCTTTCAGCCAAAAATGATGTCATTTTTAAAAGAATCGAATGCGGACATTATGTGTTTTGAAGAATTTTTTGAAGGAACGGATACAAGTAAGTTTAAATCGAATATAGCGCAGATAAAAGCAATCGGGTATCCTTATTTTTATTTCCGCCATGGCGATTTGCTTGATGGGATCTACTTTTCTGGAGATGCTATTTTTTCTAAATTTCCCATATTAGATACTGCAAGCATTAATGGTGATTCTATTCATAACAATGCGATTTTGATATATGCTGATGTACAATTACCCGGAAAAAAGATAAGGGTATTTGCGACCCATTTGCAATCAGTAGGGTTTACAGATGATCAATACACAGCGATACAGGATCTAAAAAAAGGTGAAGAGTCAGGAATAAAACAATCACGCACCATAATAGGAAAATTAAAAAGAGCTTACGGTTATCGGTATAAACAATCACTAATCGTAAAGCAGCATTTAAACGAAAGCCCATGGCCTACGCTACTTTGTGGAGATTTTAATGACGTTCCCAATTCAAACACATATTTTACCATTTCAAAAAATATGCAGGATGCGTTTCTAAAAAAAGGTACGTTTATCGGTCGTACATTCCGTTATATTTTTCCCACTTTAAGAATTGACTATGTTTTAACCGATAAAAATTTCGAAATCAAAAATTTCAAGGTACTTCGTATTCCCTATTCTGATCACTATCCTGTAGAAAGTATCATCAGGCTTAAATAATCGATTGACAAATTAATTACGCAGTGCAAAAAAACAAACGATCATGGTTATCGCTTCTTGCAGCAATTTTCACAGTTACTGTATTACTACTTTATATAATGGTTTGTTTGGTTCCTTTTATGCCATTAGGTATTCTATGGATATTTAACCTCCCCGGCCTGGTTTTTCCATTTCTCTTTTTTATACTTTTAATATTAACCATTGTTTATTTTATTATAAGATCAAAATGGAAATGGGGGTGCCTTGCTGTATTATTATTGGGCTTTCAACAATTAGCCGCGACGTTTCCACTTCGTATATCACATTCATGGACAAACGAAAAGGATAAAAATAGTATTCGTATTTTATCCTGGAATGTAAGTAGCTGGGATATAGGAAACTTTACTGCAAAAAAAGGAAATACTTTTCATGAACCTATGATGAGTTTTATTAAAAAGCAAAATGCGGACATTCTTTGTTTCCAGGAATTTTTTGATATTATTGATCCTAAAATAGCTCCTTCATTCATACAACCATTTAAAAAGATGGGTTACCCCTATTCTTACTTTGCCCCAAATTCATTTACGGTCAGTGGAAAATTTCAAACAGGTCTTGCTGTATTTTCTAAATACCCCATAAATGATACAACCTTTTTCAAAAAAATTATCGCGCCTCATTCAGAAGGGTTTATTTACACCGATATTCATATCAATTCTAAAATAATTCGGCTTTTTAATATGCACCTTGAATCGGTAGGATTTATTGGTGATGATTACAAAGCTTTGGGAAAAGTAAAAGGTTCGCGCACAATTCTTAAAAAACTAATTAATAGTTATACCATCCGCAATAAGCAAGCCCTGGAATTAAAATCGCTGATAACCCAAAGTCCTTTCCCCACAATACTTTGCGGGGATATGAATGATATTCCTAATTCAACAGTCTATTTTACAGTGAAAGGCTCAATGCAGGATGCATTTATTCACAAAGGTGTATGGCCCGGAAGTACTTTCCGTTTTATCTCTCCCACATTAAGAATTGATTATATTTTCGCGCACAAAGATTTTAAAGTAAATCAGTTCGTTACAGGAAGCCAAATTTTTTCCGATCATTTTCCTATAATTACTGATATACAATTCAAAAATTAAAGAGATGCCTTTTCCTTTTTGCGATTCAAAATAGTCTGTAATGTATCTACTGCAATTAGAATTGCCTCTTCAAAACTTTCAGCCGTTTTCTTCACAAAGTCATCATTTCCCGGAACTATTAACCTGATCTCACAAACTTTATTTGCCGGTATTTTACTTTCCTCTAAAATAAGTGTAACATCCGCACTGATAATTTTATCATCATACCTTGCCAGTTTACTTACCTTTTCCTGAACAAAATCTTTTAATTCCTGCTTTGCAGAAAATTTCAAAGTTTGCAAATTAATTTTCATAGCTAACATTTTAAATTTTAAAAATTCTTACATTTCAAAAAAGATCACTAATCGATTAAAGATACTTAGAAACTTGCTATACATTTTTAAAAAAATGCAAAATTATTTTACT
Organism: Ginsengibacter sp.; assembly: GCA_040006135.1. Classification (GTDB taxonomy): domain Bacteria; phylum Bacteroidota; class Bacteroidia; order Chitinophagales; family Chitinophagaceae; genus Ginsengibacter. The sequence goes on from JBDTXP010000052.1 coordinate 5,290, forward strand.
TTTTAGCGCTTTCATTTTTGTCATAAATTTCCTTGAGCGAAGCGATATAAATACTTCGGCCATGGGTGCCAACTACGATTTCCTTTGCGCCTTTTTGAATAGCGATATCATGCACTGGCACTGGTGGTAATTTACCCAAGGACATAAAACTTTCCCCCTTGTTTATGGATACATAAAGTCCATTATCTGTGCCGAGATAAAGTATATTTTCATAATAAGGATCTTCTCTTATTACATTTACTGGCTCCATTGGAAGATTGCTTCCTAATTGTTTCCAGGTTTTACCGAAATCATTGCTCATATATACCCAGGGAGTAAAGTTATCAAAGCGATAGCCGTTCAACGTAGCATATACTCTGCCCTCAACATAGGCGGATGCAATAACCCTGCTTACATAAAGATCCTTTGGAAGGTCCCGGCTTATCAGGCTCCAGGTATTACCACCATCTTTTGACATCTGAATATTACCGTCATCTGTACCTGCGTATATAAGTCCGAAATAAAGAGGAGATTCACTTAAAGTTACAATAGTTCCATAAGGCACATTCCCCGCCTTTTTTCCTTTTGTAAGATCTTTTCCTAATGGTAGCATTGTTTCACCTTTATTCATACTTCTATAAAGCATATTAGTTCCCATGTAGAGTATATCCTGGTTGAAGCTGCTCAGTAAAATAGGAGTTTGCCAGTTGAATCTCAGTTTCTCTGCTTCCAGTGCTGCCAAAGGATGAATAGAATTATATTTCTCCTTTTCCCCTATAATTTTTTTCTGGTAGTAGCCAAATTGTGAACCGAAATAGACCGTTTTATTATCACGTGTATCTATCTGCACCTGCATACCATCACCACCTCCCAGATTTTTCCAGTTGTTGGGAGTCTCCGGATCTATATCATTGGTGAAACTTTTAGATGATCCATACCAAACGCCATTATCCTGGATTCCACCGTAAACATTGTAGGGTTTTGCACTATCAACAGCGATTGCATAAAATTGGGCGACAGCAGGTGTATTCACTTTGAACCAATGGTTGCCATTATCGTAAGTAATATTACATCCTCCATCATTGCCGGTTACCCAATTACTGTCGCGTGCCGGATTGATCCATATCGCATGCCAGTCAGGATGGGTATTGGGTTTATCAACGGCTTTAAAATTAGCCCCTCCATCATTACTCGCCATCAAAGTAAAACCACCTATGACTACTTTTTTCTCATTAACCGCTGATACAGCTATTTTAGCAAAATAGTATCCATATGTATTGTAAAGGTCAAGCCCTTTCTTGTTCGTTTTTTTCCATGTAGTGCCACCATCATCACTTCTATACACTTCGCAACCAATGATCGGCGTGTTGAACAATTCTGAATTAGCATCGCTTAAATAATCATAAATTATTGTAGGCTTTACCTGTCCATTGCGAACCATTTGTTTTATTAATGAATCGCGGTATTTTTCCGGAACGAAACTTTTCTTCAGGAAAGCGTCCAGCTTTTTTGCATCCAACTCTAAAAATTTTTCTTTTGTTAAGTCTTTAAAATTATTGAGTACATACCGGGAAGTATCAATTTTTGTCTTTGCAGTATCAGGCCGGTGATTGTTATTATCTACATCCGCATATAATATTTGAGGATTTCCTGCAAATACAGCAATACCTGTCCTGCCGATATTTGCACCATCCGGGAAACCAGAATTTCCGCCGGTAATCTTCTTCCAGGTATTGCCTCCATCATTACTTTTATAGATCGCAGATGTAGGTCCGGATTCTTTAAAATCCCAGGCGCGCCTCTCACGGTGCCACATACACGCATATACTTCCAAAGGATTTTTCGGATTGAGATCCATATCAATAGCACTGGTATTTTCGTCTATATATAATGTTTGCTTCCAGGTTTTACCACCATCATTAGTTTTGTAAACCCCTCGTTCTTTGTTGGGAGAATATAGGTGTCCTGAAGCTGCTACCCATGCAACATTTTCGTCATTGGGATCCAATAATATTTTACCAATATGATGGCTCTCCGGCAGGCCCATATAATTCCACGTGCGACCTTTATCCATGCTTTTAAATACACCTATTCCTGCATATGAAGAACGACTGCTATTTGCCTCGCCGGTGCCTACCCAAATAATATTCTTATTCCAATCAACAGCAATATCTCCTATACCAATAACGCTTGCGCTATCAAAAACAGGAATAAGGCTTTGACCGTTATTTGCTGTATACCAAAGCCCTCCTGTAGCATAAGCAACATAAAATTCTGTGGGATCAGATGGGTTTACATCTACATCCACCACACGTCCACTCATCACAGAAGGACCAATATTTCTGAAAGTGACATTGTTAAAAAAAGAAGATGATTGTATAGCTGTTCTTTTCACTTCAGCGGACAACCTGTCTTTAGCAGTAGATGCAGGCCATTGAGCATAAGAATTGGTAAAGGTTAAAGTTATTAAAAACAGAAACAGAAAGCGAAAGATCTGCGTTTTAGAATAATTAACTTTGATAGGAATGATCATTTAAAAGATATTAAATAATGAAAAATATATTTTTAAAATTACGACAAGTTGCAATTATTTGTTTCTGCCTTTTTTATACTTCCTTTTCACAGGCTCAATATAAAGCTTACAAAGTGTCTATAAAAGGCGACACCATTAATGTAGTGGACAAAAAAAATTTAAGACAGGGGCCGTGGGTAATTCATGTAGATCCTTTGCGCGGAGAACCGGGTTATGAATCCGAAGGTGTTTTTGTGGCCGACAAAAAAGAAGGCGAATGGAGGTTGTATACACTAAAGGGTGACTTTGTTGCGGTTGAAAATTATAAAGCCGGCGGCAAGGATGGCCTTTCGCAATACTATTCACCTTATGGAGATTTGCTGAGAGAAGAAAACTGGCGTGGATATAATCCCGATCATCCTTACGATACTATTCCCATTTATGGAACTGGTAATAATGAAATCTTAAGTTATAAAATAGTAAAGGCAGAGCCTTATAGTGTAAAGAATGGAACATGGACATGGTACGAACCATCAACCGGAAGAATAATGAAAGTTGAAAAATATGATCGCGGACATTTAATTCCGGAACAGAAAGAAACGGTCGTTGTGGATGAGCCTATGAAAAAAATAAAACCAAAGGAAGTAATGGAATACGAAAAGAAAAATAGCGGTAAGAAGAAAGTGAAACTAAGAAATGGGGAAACAAATAATTAATTCTGTAGAAAATAAGTAAAAATAAAAAGGGTAGCCACAATAGCTACCCTAATTTTTTTTCGGTTTTTCAATAAATAACTTACAATGTAATTGCTATCCTCTTTGGGAGGTTGGGTTTTTTATTTAGGATTCTTAGTTGGTTTTAAATCAGGACCTTGAACAAGGGTGCAATTACTTTTTCTACCCTATATTAAGGCGAAAATGATGCCAAAAGTTAAAATTGACTTAAGTAGTTATATAATAATTATTAACATATTTATTATTTATAAACTATGAACAAAATTTTATTGAAATTTAAGTTTTTTTAGGTTTTTTAGGTTTTGTTTTAAGAATCAAAAATTGATTATTTTTTAGATTTTTTGAACATTTTATTAAAAAACATTAGTTGATAGGAAACAGCATTTGACCAATACATCCAATTATGCGTACCGTCTCTTTCTATATAATCATGACCGATCTTTTTGTCCAGCAAAATTCGGTGGGCTTCTCTCGCAGTTTCAATAAAAGGATCATCAACACCACAATCAATAATTAAAGAAAGAGATCCTTCCATTATATTTTTAAATAATGTTACAACAGAATTATCTGTTATTTCTGTAGGTGATAAAAATTTAAGCAACTCATATTTATTTTTCCATGGCTCCAGGTTAAGAACTCCACTCATACTCCCTGCTGCACTAAATATATCAGAATGCCTTAAGGCAAGATACAGCGCACCATGACCACCCATACTCAAGCCCGTTATTGCACGGAATTCTTTTTGGCGAATAGTATTATATGCTGAATCAATGAAATGCACAACTTCTTTACTGATATAAGTATCATATAATGAAGCAGGTTCCGTTTTACTATCAACATACCAACTATTAAAATTCCCATCAGGACATACGATGATCAATTGAAATTCATCAGCATAATTTTTTAGCTCAGGCACCTTTTTAATCCAGTTAGCATAATCGCCACTATAACCATGCAGCAGGTATACAACAGGGAAATGATTATTACTATTTTGATACGAATAAGGTTTTATAACAACGCACTTTTTTGATATGTTCATTACATTGCTGGTAATGCTTACAGTATCTACAATTGCGCCAAACGATGAGGCGAAAAGGACAAAGATAAAAGTCGCAAGAAGACAAACACGAGGGATTATTTTCAAATGCATTTTAAAATTTTAATAGGATTGTTAGGGCAGAATGGATGAAGGTGAATTTCATGCAATGAATTAAGAATCTTTAATGGCCTTCGTAATATTCTTGTTTTTTTTTCGGAAGCTTTTGGGTTCAATTTTTTCATCGCCTAATAATATTCCTAATGATTGAAGGTTTTCAATTCTGTCAAAAATCACTTTGGCAATCGCCATGTAAGGAATGGATAAAAACATTCCCGGTATCCCCCACAATAATTCGCCTGCCACTACCCCCAATATCACCATCAAAGGGTTTATCCTGATTTGTGACCCGACGATTTTGGGCATTAAAATATTACTATCTATTAAATGAATACAAACAATTACAATAGCAACATATAATGCGTGGGTAGAATCAACAGTAGCAAAAGTAATAGCAGTACTTATGGCAAGCGCTGAAAATATGCCGACATAAGGAATCAGGTTAAAAACACCTACTATTAATCCCAGCAGAAAAACATATTTGATTCCTAATAATCCAAATATTACACAACTTGCTACCACTAAAATTACAAGCTCAAAAAACAAACCTGTAATATATTTTTGAATAATATCTTTTATATTTCTAGAAATATCGTAAATGATCTCTTTGTGCTTTTCAGTAAATGCGGCCACTACAAAACGCATCCATCGTGCGCGGTAAATCAAAATAAATAATGTATAAATAATAATAAATACAAGCATCAAAACTAAGGAAGAAACAGACAAAACTGTTTGTTCAATTATGCTTCCACTTGAGTTTAAAACTTTTTGAGCACTCTTATTCAGGTAATCTGTTTGCTTTTGAACATTGAGGTTAAATGTATGAGAAAGCCATTGTTGTATATCACCAAATAAAGCGGCCAATTGTGTTTTTAATAAGGGCCATTCTTTTCCAAGATCTCCAATCTGGGAACCTAAAGCATAAAATATCCCCGAGATAATTAAAATTAAAAGTGTAACCGAAATGATACCTGCTATAGCCCTTGAAAATTTTAATTTGTTTTCCATAAAATTAGAGGAAGATAGCAGTAGCAATGATATAATAAATGCAAATGCTAATGGAAGCAAGATTTCTTCCCCCTTAATGATCAGGTAACCCCCGCCTATTAATATAACAATGATGCAGGCTAATCGAATATATGCAGATAGCACAAAATTTTTCATCAAAACTAATTTATAGCAATTTAGCTATTTAGCAAATATCAGGTTACTATTTTCTTAACTTGGACATAAAATAAAAATGTGTAAACCTTCGCCTCCCGTTCAATAGTTGAAAGAAGTTTCAAATGAATGTTTACACATTAATTCTAAGTCTTTATTCCATTACTTTCCAAATATTTTTGCGCCAAACAATAATGTAAGGACAAATAATATAAGGAAAATAAAGAACAATACCTTAGCTATAGAAGCTGCGCCGGCAGCAATGCCGGTGAATCCGAAGATGGCCGCAATAATTGCGATTACTACGAATGTTACTGCCCATTTTAGCATGATAAAATTTTTTAGTTAAAATGAGTGTCTTAAAAAACATGCCAAAAAATATTTTCCCATTGAGTTGTTTGGGGTCTACTCTGTAGCATCATCATTTCAACAGATCCAACAACTTCCACATTTTCCTTCTCGTCTCATTACCACTGCCATTGTAATTGTTTACAATAAATGCAAATGTGTATTCCTGTCCGCTGTTACTTTTTATAAAACCTGTATAACTTATCACCCCATTGATAGAACCACTTTTCATTTTAATCCCATTAATAACAGGAAAGCCATCAAAGTAGGCATCAAACCAACTTTGCTTTTTTGCATACATTAATACCTGTACGAGATTAGTAGTCGTGATGCGATTACCTGGCGAAAGCCCGCTGCCATCCTGCATGTTAAGGGCATAAGCATCTATTCCCTGCTTTTCCCAAAAGTCCTTTACCACTTTAAGGCCGCCATTAGTGGTCGCTTCTTTTCCTTTAATATCTCCTAAGGTTTTTAATAATGCTTCGCCATACAAATTGATACTCTTTTTTAAAAACCAATAAGCAATGCTATCCAAACGTGGCGAAGAATAATCAAAAAAGTATAAAGGTTTCGCATCTGTTGTAATAACGCTTTTATACTTCGTTGCGATGGTTTCAAAATTCTGATTTTTTATTGCTGACTCTAAAGAGATTGCTAATTGGTCTTCCGGTTGCGGCATAGATCCGGAAATGGTAAAACTATTTTCATCCATCGGAATGGTGCCTCTTATATAACCATTTGGTTTATTAAAAGGTAAATAAATATAGGTATTATCTCCACTCCCCTTTTCTGCAGAAGTTACGCGGCAATCTAAATTAAGACCATACACAATTGCCGGTATAGATGATGCAATTTTTACAGCGTCACCAATTTTGCTTCCTGATTTCAACTTCAGGTCATATTGATTTTCACGCCAGTTGAGCGCACGTGCGCCTGCTCCATAATAATTTCCAATGTCCTGCCAAATCCAGCCATCCGGTGTCACTTCACCCGGCCATGCATTTACATCAACGACCACATTTCCGGTAATATCTTTTATGCCCTTATTGCGCAAAGCAGTTGTAAAGGTTTCAATTATTTGTTCCTCTTTAGTTTGCGCGTACCTCCAGCTTCCAAGCGTAGGATCGCCTGAGCCTTTAATAAATACATCTCCCTGGAGAACACTGTCTTTAATTTTTCCGCTAATCCCTAAGGAAGTCTTATAAGAAAAATTTTTACCCAGTAATGCAAATGCCGTAGCCGCTGTCACAGTCTTTTGTGTGCTTGCAGGCGCGAGGCCTGTTTCGCGATTTACTTCTGTAACTGTTTTCCCTGTTGTATTATTAATCACAAATAAGCTAATGGTAGCATGTTTTAAGTCTGCGTCACCGGCAAATTTTGCAAACGCCGAATTGAATGCAGCATTAGTTGCCTGACTGGAAGAATTACCAGAAAAACCTAATCCAACAATCAGCAAAAAGTAATACAATAAAATTTTCATAAATGGTTCAACTTTGAAATGAAAGAAGGTTGTAAAAATATTCAAAGAAACTGATGGAACATCAAACTAAATTTGCCAAAAAAAAGTTGAAAAATACAGAAGCTATTATTGTAACCATTGGCGATGAGTTATTGATTGGACAGGTAGTAGATACCAACAGCAGTTGGATGGCGCAACAATTGAATGCGGCAGGTATCCTCGTAAAAAAGCGTATATCCATTGGTGATAGTGAGGAAGAAATTATTTCCGTTTTATCCGAAACAAATAAAGAGGCTGATATAGTTTTGATAACAGGCGGTCTTGGCCCAACATCAGATGATATCACAAAGCAAGTGCTCTGCAAATATTTTAATGGACAAATGATTACCGATCAGGGGGCTTTGCAGAATGTAAAACACCTGTTTACAAATATTTATAAAAAGCCCGTCAGCGAGGTAAACTTAAAGCAGGCAGATGTTCCCGATGTGTGTACTGTAATTCAGAATAAAAGAGGCTCTGCACCGGGAATGGTGTTCAAATCGAATAATAC
>JBDTXP010000053.1:0-12972 GCA_040006135.1 Ginsengibacter sp.
CTAAAAAGACACAATGGAAAAGCTGTACCCTCAACAAAAAACTACACTCCATGGGAATTCTTAAAGAAACATCCTACTTTTTATTCCAAAATTCTGATACATATCGACTTAGGAAAAAATTCTGGCAAAGTGGTTTTCCAAATGATTCCGCATTCCATTTCTGAAAATTTCCGGCGTTCCCTTTTCAAGAATATCCACCAATTGTTTGTGGGACGTAAAAGTGCGCAGTTTAGGTTGCTTTTTTAACAAACCACTTTTATGAACATAATCAAACACAGGAAGCAGCATAGCCTGAAATTTTTTAAGGGTGGCATTTCCCGTGATCTCATACAACTTCCCGTGAAATGCTATTTCATGACCAATATTAAATAAATGATATTTCGTAACGGGAGGCTCTTTTTTTACAATCAGGCGCAGCGCTTTAATATCTTCGTCAGTAAGCCGGGCGAAAATCAGGTCAGCCATACCTATTTCTAAAACCAGCCTCATTTCAAAAATCTCCTTTAATGTTTCCTGATCAAGTATGTGCGGATTCATACTTTTACTCATCATTCCTAATAGATCCGGGCTGGTAATTACAGAACCTTTTTTCTTTTTCGTGTCAATAAGCCCCATCAATCTCAACCGTAATAGCGCTTCCCTGATAACTGTGCGACTTACGCCAAGCCCTTCTGCGAGTTCCAATTCTTTGGGAATTGTATCACCAACTTTCAGGCTTTTTTTTTGCAACAATTCAACTAGTTTCGATTCCACTTTATCTACAAGTGTTGCTGTATCTACCGAACTTAATTTCTTTTTAAAAGTATCAATATTCATTTTGTGCCAACTGCATTTAGAGCTAAAATTATAAATTTTTGCATTTTAATGGGTGAATTTATTTTTCAAATTTTTTTTGGTCAATAAAAAAAAGCATCCTACTTTTATTATGTCATACATAATACAAATATAATTAAATTTAAAACAAATGAAATCTCTTCACCAAAAATGCTGTCTGTTTTCTGTTTTATTTTTGCTGGGCACTACAGCTTTTTCACAGTCAAAAAAAATAGAGGGTACTGTTACATCGGCTGAGAATAACAGCCCACTGGCAGGAGTAAGTGTGCTCATAAAAGGTGCAAACTCAGGAACCCAAACGGGGCCAGATGGTCAATTCTCCATCCAGGCTTCCCCTAAAAATGTGTTGACATTTTCTTATTCGGGATATATAAGTAAGGAAATAACTGTGGGAAATGCGTCTACAGTAAATATTGCCCTTAGTGTCGGGGTTGACAAACTTGACGAAGTGGTAGTAGTAGGTTATGGCTCCAAAAACAGGCGTAACGTAACAAGCGCTATTTCAAAACTAGACAAAGATGTCCTTGCAAATGCTCCGAGGTCTAACCTGGGTAGTGCTTTACAAGGATCAATTGCCGGATTGCAGGTGGTAAATAGCACTGGCCAACCGGGCGCAGAGTTACAATTATTATTGCGTGGAGGTACTTCTCTTAATAGTTCAAACAGTCCGTTGGTAGTTGTTGATGGAGTGATTCGTTCTTTCAACGATATCCCTGCCCAGGATGTGGAATCATTAGAAGTATTAAAGGATGCAGCCGCTACAGCAATTTACGGAGCACGTGCAAATAATGGTGTAATCCTGATAACAACCAAACAAGGAAAATCAGGTAAATCAGAAATTGGCTACAAATTCACCGGCTCATTTAACCAGAGAAGACAGGGCTACAATTATCTTGATGCAAAAGATTATATTTTTTATAACCGCCAGGGCAACCTTAATTCCGGCAGAACGCTGAATCAGGTTAATTCTTCACGTGGATATGGATTATTGGGCGACTCTGCTAACCGTAGCTCATTTGACATAAAATCCTATGGTCCTTCAACTTCCTATTTGTTAGGACAGGGATGGGATACCGTTGGTGATCCTTATGGCGGAACACTTATTTTTAAAGATCATAAAGGCGAGATTGAAAATTTAGTTTTTAGAAATACTTTTTCGCAGGATCATTATATAGATGTAACAGGGGGAAATGAAAAAGGAAAATATTATGCAAGTTTTGATTATTATAAAGAAGATGGAGTAATTGTGGGATCGGGATATCAAAGATATTCAGGCTCATTCAATGGTTCTTATAAAGTAAAAGATAATGTAGAAGTTTCTACAGGTGTAACCCTTTCTACTTCCTCGCAATTGGGTGTGCAGGCAGGTGAAATAAATACATTATATCGCAGCCTTGCCATATGGCCTACTTTTAACCCATGGATCGATTCCGCTAAAACGAAACCAAATCCGGGTCTATCCTCCAGCGACGGCAATCCATTGTACTGGCTGAACAAAGCTAATCGTAGTAACGAAGTAAACCGCATCTCAGGTAATGCTTCTGTAAAATGGGACATCGTTCCCCATTTATATGTAAAAGCTACGGGTAATATATATTTAAGAGAAGGTCTTGACCGGTCTTTTCAAAAGGCCACTCAAAATTATTCTGATATCTTTAAACCCGTACCAACTTTCAGCAATACCAGTCGTACATCTTACTCAAACTTTGGCAGAGAATTCCAAAAACAATTTAATGCTATCATTAATTATAGTAACACTTTTAATGTTAAACATTCTGTTGGAGCTATGTTCGGCACAGAATATTTTGATACTAAAGCTTATAACATGCAAGTGCTTGGATCACTGGCTCCTACTGATGATATTACTACGGCAAATGCTTCCACAATTTTTGTTGCCGGTGATAATTATACTACAGGATCAGAATATAGGATCTTTTCGACTTTCGGTCGTTTAAGTTACGATTATGATGATCGTTATTTGCTTACAGCAGTTTTCCGTAGCGATGGCATATCAAGCCTTGCAAATAAAAATCGCTTTGGGTTTTTTCCTGGTATGTCTGCCGGATGGAACATACATAAAGAATCTTTCTTCCAAAATAGCGGCTTGTCTAAATTTATAACTGTGCTCAAGCCAAGAATAAGCTACGGCGAAAATGGAAACGTCGCGGGTCTTGGAAGATATGAAGTGCAAGGTGGCTATGGCGGACAAGGTCTTTATAATGGCCAGGCAACATTCCTAAATACTTTGATCATAAATCCCAATCTTAAATGGGAAAAAAGCCATACAACTGATGTAGGTGTAGATATAGGATTATTTAAGAATCGCATTACCATTTTATATGATTACTATAAACGTAAGACCAGTGATTTACTTACCAATTTATCATTGCCGGATTATACCGGGTTCTCTTCTTTCCGTACCAATTTTGGAACTTATCAAAATACAGGGCACGAAATAGCAATTAACGCTAATGTAATTAATTCCCCACAAGGATTGCGTCTCGATGTAGCCGTTAATGCATCTTTTGTAAAAAATAAAATATTACAATTACCCTATAACGGTCAACCGAATAATAGGCAGGGCGGAATACAGGTTTTTGACCCAAAAACCGGTAAATTAGTTTGGGTATTAGGATTACAGGAAGGACATACAATTGGTGATATTTATGCCTTTAAACAAGTATCCATTTTTAAGGATAATGGCGAGTTGCAAAAATCAGCAGGGAATCGTGTAGATATGATTGCGCGGATAAGCGGCCCTAATTCCAGCGCGTTTACAAATAAGATCACACCGGGAGATGTAAACTGGCTTGATGTTGATAAAAACGATACTATTGATAATCGCGACCAGGTTTATATCGGAAACATAAATCCCAAATGGACAGGTGGCTTCTCCACAAATCTTACTTACAAAAATTTCAATTTATATAGCAGGTGGGACTTTGCATTTGGTCACACAATATATAATGACCTGGTAGCAAGAACACTTGGAAACTACCAGGGGACATTTAATTATTTCGATCTGCAAAAAAAATCATGGTCCCCCACTAATCCCGATACTGATGTGCCCAAAGTGTATTATGCTGACCAGGTATCTGCTCCTTTAGGTAAAAAGAATTACACAAGAATCAATAACGCCAGTGCAAACCTAAATAGTAACAATTCCCGCTTTTATGAAAAAGGCGATTATGTAGCATTGCGTGAGGTTACACTCAGTTATAATTTCCGTCCCTCTCTCTTGTACAAAACACATGTGTTTAAACAGGCAAGAATTTATGTGAGTGGAAATAATCTTTTTTACATTACCAAATTTACAGGCCCTTCTCCGGAACCACCTGTATTAGATAATATTGTGACTGGTATTTATCGTGGCACCTATCCTACGCCTAAAAGTTATGTATTAGGCGTACAAGTATCATTTTAAAAAAAATAATAAAACAGAATTATGAAAAATAATATTATTAAAATCTTTACAGGCGCAGCCTTGGTACTACTCACTTTTTCATGTACCAAAAAATTGGACCTTGCTCCCGTAAGCAGCATTACCGATGAGAATTTCTGGCAATCACCAGAGCAGGTAGCAACATTTGTAAATGGTGTGAATGCCAGGTTTAGAAACAACACCGCCCAATTCATCTCCCTGGGCGAATTGAGAGCAGATATTTTTGGAACAGATCCAGGATCAAACTCTGTATTTACAGGGGAAGCAACCCAAGGTGTAGAACGTGCATGGCTTAATACACTCGATCCTGATGCAGCAGGAGTTTCAGGATTCGGTGGATTCTATTCCAACATTAACCAGATTAATTTACTTATAAATAAATTGAATACAATAAATGTAGTTTCTCCAGGCGATAAAAATTATTACCTGGGTCTGGCATATGGCATGAGGGCGTTTTATTATTTTCAATTAGTACGCTCATGGGGAGATGTGATCATTCAAAAAGAGCCCACAACTTCTATTGACATTGCGCATCTTGCCAAAGCAGCTTCATCGGCAGCAGATGTATTAAAATTTATTAAAGAAGATATCACCGCTTCTGAAAATAGTTTCGGAAATGATTTTTCATTCAGGCAGAATAAAGGCTACTGGTCTAAATCTGCAACGCTGATGTTGAAAGCCGAAGTTTATCTATGGACTTCATACCGTGGAGGTGGCGCAGGTGATGCAACAGTTGCAAAAACTGCGCTGACCACCATTCAGACAAACGTGCCTACACTGAGTTTATTACCTGTTTTTTCAAATGTATTTGAGGCTACCAACAAAGGAAATGCTGAAATTATTTTTGCAATAAGATTCGGTTTGAACGAAGCTTCTTTACCAATTGCAGGGACTTTTCTCCCGCAATCAGGTCTTATAGCTAACTTTTATGATTCAGCAGGCAACCGGCAGTTTAATTCTACAACGGATAACTGGGGTGGTCTTTTAAGAGCGCCAATTCTAATTTCAACTTTCCGGCGATTTGATGACAATGATACCAGGAAATGGGCAACCATTCAACCGGCATATAATAAAGTAGGAGGAAATTATGTAATTGCAGGAGCATTTGTAAGTAAATACAAAGGAGAACAAGCCGCAGGTAGCAGAACATATTCAAATGATTTTCCAATATATAGATATGCTGATTTGCTTTTATTACTTGCCGAAGCAAAAATAATCTTAGGTCAAGATCCTTCAAATGAAATTAATCTAGTGCGGGCAAGAGCGTATGGCTCAAACTACAATCCCGCAGTGCAAGGTTATCCCAATCAGGCAATTGATGCCAATCCCAAAGAAGCTCTATTAGAAGAACGATATAAAGAATTCATCTTTGAAGGAAAAAGATGGTATGACTTACGCAGAATGGGTGACCAATATGTGTATGAGCACACTACAATAACTTCTACAAATAGCTTTAGATTATTATGGCCCATAAATCGCGGCGCCCTTACTGATAATAGTGGGCTGGTACAAAATCCGGGATACTTTTAAAAAGTATGGTAGATTTTTTTATCGTAGCCAGGATCTTATCCTATCCTGGTTATTTTTTTATTATACATAACAGTCAAAAAAATAGTGATGAATATAGAACATATACAAGGCCTCGTCGCAGCGCCTTTCACTCCAATGAATGCAGATGGAAGCCTGAACATTTCACTTATACCATCTTACTATAAAATGCTAAAGGCAAATAAAGTAAGGGGAGCATTTATTTGTGGCTCAACCGGCGAAGGAGTTTCTCTAACCCAGGAAGAAAAAAAAATTGTCACCAGGGAATGGGCATTGTGCACTAAAGATGATACAGACTTTAAAGTAATGCTTCTCGTGGGTGGAAATTGTATTGCCGATTGTATCGAACTAGCTTTGGTGGCACAACAGTGTGGCATATACGCTATTTCATTTACATCTCCTTCCTATTTTAAACCATCCTCTGTGGCTGCTCTTGCTGATTGCTGTAAACAAGTTGCAATAGCCGTTCCTGATATGCCTTTTTATTATTACCATATCCCTGTATTAACAGGCGCTAATTTTCCGATGATTGAATTATTGAAAAAAGTAGATGGCCTTATTCCCAATTTTGCAGGTATAAAATATACACATGAAGACTTTATGGATTTTTTAAGTTGCCTTCATTATAATAATAATCAATATAACATGCTTTGGGGCAGAGATGAAAATATGCTTTCAGCTTTAGTTCTTGGAGCAACCGGCGCTGTTGGAAGCACGTTCAATTATTCCGCTCCTTTGTATTTACAAATGATCGAAAATTTTAATAATAATAATTTAAAAAAAGCTCAGGTATTACAACAGCAATCTATTGATATGATCTCTCTGTTGGGAAAATATGGTGGTATAGCTACCGGTAAGGCTTACATGAAATTGATCGGAATTGATTGTGGCAAATTTCGATTGCCGGTGAAAAATATGAATGATGATGAATATGAAGCATTTAAAAAAGATGTAGAGCAAATAAATTTCAGTAGCTTTTGTTCTCATTCAATTGCGAAATGAAATCGCTACTCATGATACGATTCACTTTTCTTTTATTTTTTATTATGGTTATACCCGGTGCATATGCTCAAATAAAGCAAAATGTTTGCTTTAAATGGAAAATAATTGAAAAAATGCCGAATCGCCAGGGAATGATGGGCGCTCTTGGTTATGCCGGCGCAATTAATGAAATCAACAACAATACCCTAATCATCGCCGGCGGAGCAAATTTTCCAAATGGAATGCCATGGCAAGGTGGAAAGAAATATTATTCTAACGAAATTTATGTACTTCAAAAGGATAAAGAACATTATTTCTGGAACGAAAAAATTACTGATACATTACCTGAACCTATTGCTTATGCGGCACACACTTCTACGAACAAAGGTATTTTTTTTGCAGGTGGAGAAAATGAAAATGGATTTTCCAACAAAGCTTATCTCTTAAACTTCCATCTGAAGAAAAACAAAATGGAAATCACTGCTCTACCCAATCTTCCAGTGCGCCTCGCCAACATGTCCGCTACACATATTGGAGAAACAATTTTTGTAGCAGGCGGAGATTGCATAAATGCTTCATCTGATAAATTATTAAGCCTGGATCTTGCAGATACAAATCCTCAATGGAAATTCTTAGCTGATCTACCAATCGCATTGGCAAATGGATCGCTCATTGCCCAACATGGAAAAGAGGGTATGGACCTTTTTATGATTGGCGGAAGAAGCAAAACATCCTCAGGGATAAGTAAATTACACGCTACGTTATTTATTTATGAAATTGCAAAAAATACCTGGCATAGCGGTGCCACAATTTCAGATGGTAAAATTATTTCCAACCTTTCAGCTGCAGCAGCTAATACATTTGGGAAAAACCACATCATAATTTTTGGTGGCGACGATGGAGTGATATTTCATCAAATCGAAAATTATAACTTTCAAATAGCTCAGGAAATTAATCCTAAACAAAAGGACGCGCTCATAAACAGGAAAAATGAACTGGTAATTAATCATCCCGGATTTTCCAGGAATATATTATTGTACAATACGATAACAAACACCTGGAAAAAAATTGGCGAATTACCTTATCCCGCACAGGTTACGACAAATGCATTAGTATGGGATAATAATTTTATAATCTCCAATGGAGAAATAAAACCGGGAGTTAGAACACCTGACATAATCATAGCGATACCTGAAGTAACAAAAAATAAAGACAAACATTGTAACCATGCTGATAAAGGAAAGTAAAAATTACAAGTGGGTGGTAGTTGCTCTTTTATGGATGGTGGCATTGCTGAACTATATGGACAGGCAGATGCTCAGTACCATGAAACCTTCCATGCAGATAGATATTCATGAGTTGCAATCAGCCACCAATTTCGGTTACCTTATGGGAATCTTTTTATGGATTTATGGATTCATGAGCCCAATATCCGGCATCATTGCAGACAAATTTAATCGTAAGTGGATCATTGTCGGAAGTCTTTTTGTTTGGTCAGCAGTCACCTATATGATGGGATTGGCAACTACATTCGACCAGGTATATTGGCTAAGGGCGTTTATGGGAGTCAGCGAAGCTTTGTACATACCCGCAGGCCTTTCTTTGATCGCAGATTTTCACCAGGATAATACAAGATCACTTGCCATCGGCATTCACATGACAGGACTTTATGTAGGCCAGGCTCTTGGCGGATTTGGCGCTACGATCGCCGCTGCTTTTACATGGCACACTACTTTTCATTGGTTTGGTATTATAGGAATTATATATTCTTTAGTACTCATCTTATTTTTAAAAGAGAAAAAAAATTATGAGCCGAATGTAGGAGATCGAATGATTTTAAAAGAAAAATTGCCGGTATTAAAAGCACTCGCTATTTTATTTTCCAATATATCTTTCTGGATCATTTTATTTTATTTCGCCGTACCGAGCCTGCCGGGCTGGGCAGCGAAAAACTGGTTGCCTACATTATTTTCGCAAAATTTAAATATACCGATGGCCAAGGCGGGCCCACTTTCCACAATTACAATTGCCGCCTCATCATTTATTGGAGTAATAATTGGCGGCATTCTTTCTGATAAATGGGTTTTGAAAAATATTCGCGGTAGAATTTATACAAGCGCCATTGGATTATCACTTACTGTTCCATCATTATTATTGTTGGGATTCGGCCATTCACTTTTCTCTGTAGTCGGCGCCGCTATCTGCTTTGGCATTGGTTATGGCATGTTCGATGCGAATAATATGCCCATCCTTTGCCAATTTGTTTCAGCTAAAAGCAGGGCTACAGCCTATGGCATTATGAATATGGCAGGCGTTTTTTTTGGTGCATACATTACAGACGTTTTAGGAAAATCAACTGATGCAGGAAATTTAGGACATGATTTTGCCATGTTGGGTATCATTGTAATAGCAGCAGTCGTAGTACAATTGATATTTTTAAAACCAAAAAAGGATACCGCATTATCCATATAAAGTCTGTTTGACAAAATATAAAATGATTAGGATGAAAAAAAGTTTCATTAAATATTGCTTGCTAAGCTTTACAATTATTTACTCAATAAATTGTTCGCAAAAGTTGTCCCCGTCGGTATCAGTTAACGAGGTGCAGGTGACCTCATCAGCATCTGTAATTCCGGTTTTGAAAAGAATGGATGTGAATCCGATCATACGTATCCGATTTTTTATTCCAAGATCTGCAAAAGGAATTGCTTTTAGAAAAATAAATTGTGTACTCAATGAGGGTGGCTTAAAAAATATTGATCATTTAAAAGTTTATTTCACAGGAGAAGAACCATTGTTTAGCCCAAAAAATCAAATCGCTGATTTAACATCTTTCAAGTCTCTTTTTTCTATACCCATTACCATAGAACTAAAGGCAGGCTTAAATTATGTTTGGTTAAGCTGCACCCTCAAGGAAGCAGCTGAAATAAAAGATAAAATCAATTTGATTTGTAATAGTGTCGAGACAACGCAAAACCAAACAATAAATATTCGTGAAGAAAATAAACATGATGGTAACCGGATT
Source organism: Ginsengibacter sp. (assembly GCA_040006135.1). Classification (GTDB taxonomy): domain Bacteria; phylum Bacteroidota; class Bacteroidia; order Chitinophagales; family Chitinophagaceae; genus Ginsengibacter. The sequence continues at coordinate 9,831 of JBDTXP010000053.1, forward strand.
GGCGAAGCGATCAGAAAAGCAGGAGATGACAATGTAAACACCTACAGGATCCCGGGTATTACTTCCACCTCTACAGGCTCATTAATTGCTGTGTATGACATTCGGTATAATAATTCAAAAGATCTTCCGGAAAATATTGATGTAGGAATGAGCCGTAGCAAAGATGGTGGTCAAACATGGGAGCCAATGAAAACGATTATGGATATGGGGGCACCACATCAAAATAATGGTATTGGTGATCCTTCAATTTTAATTGACCCGGTAACGAACAAAATTTGGACAGCAGCTTTGTGGAGTAAGGGTAACCACTCAATTGCAGGATCCATCGGCGGATTATCCCCGGACTCAACCGGTCAGTTTGTTTTAGTCAATAGCGCTGATGATGGCAATACTTGGTCTGACCCAATAAATATTACTGCCCAGGTAAAAGATCCTGCCTGGAAAATATTTTTCCAGGGCCCTGGAAATGGCATCGCTATGAAAAACGGAACTTTGGTTTTTCCCGCACAATATTGGGATAATAAAAATATGCCCTACTCAACAATCATTTTCAGCAATGATCATGGCCTCACCTGGCAAAGAGGAACAGGCGCGAAATCAAATACGACTGAGAGTACTGTGGTAGAGACTACTCCGGGTACGTTAATGTTGAACATGCGTGATAATCGGGGTAATTTTCGAACAGTAGCTTCTACAAATGATATGGGCAAAAGATGGGTTGAACAACCCTCGTCATACAGTGCTTTAAAAGATCCCGTATGTATGGGAAGTCTTTTAAAAACTGTAATAAATTTGAATGGAACTTTTAAAGAAGTTTTATTTTTCAGCAATCCCGATAATTCTGATGCCAGATCAAATATCACTATTAAAGCAAGCCTTGATTCCGGAAAAACCTGGCTTCCATCAAACCAGGTTTTAATAGATGAAAGAAAATGCTTTGGTTATTCCTCTTTGACAAAAATAGATGACGAAACGATTGGTATTTTGTATGAAGGAGTCAGAGATTTATATTTTGTAAAAATCCCTGTCACTGCAATCATTAAATAATAAATGAAAAAGTATGAGACATCTTCTTTTCAGAAGCTATACATGTTTAGTACTTTTATTTTTTTTTGCAAAAATTGTTGCTGCACAAAATGAAAAAATAAAAGTAGCATGCCTGGGGAATTCCATCACCGCGGGATACTTACTCAAAGATGTTTCTAATACAGCTTACCCTGCACAATTGCAAAAACTATTAGGCGTGCATTATGACGTCAAAAATTTTGGATATAGTGGTGCAACTCTTTTAAAAAATGGACACAAGCCCTATTATAAAACGGCTGTATTTCAGGCTGCACTTGCATTCATACCAGATATCGCTATAATACATTTAGGAATAAATGATACTGACCCACGCAACTGGCCAAATTATAAAGATCAATTTGACAGCGATTATTCCTGGCTTATTGATACACTGCGTAAAATTAATCCTGTAGTAAAAGTTTTTATATGCAAATTGAGTCCAATCTTTAGTGGCCACCCGAGATTTAAATCGGGTACCCGTGATTGGTATTGGCAAATACAACAACATATTTCACTAATTGCAAAAGCAAATAAAACGCCGCTCATAGATTTGTATGAACCACTTCATAACCGTCCCGATCTTTTTAAGGATAATTTACATCCCGATGCAGAAGGTGCCGGAATTATTGCAAAAGCAGTCTATGAAAAAATAACCGGAAATTATGGCGGATTAAAGATGCCCTCCTTTTTTAGTAATAATATGGTTTTGCAAAGGCAACGACCAATTTTATTTTGTGGAAACGCGAATGCCAATACTGCTGTTCAAATAGATTTTAATCACCAGCATTTAAAAACGATTGCTGATGAATACGGAAATTGGAAAATTATTTTTTCTGAAATGCAGGCAGGTGGCCCGTTAGAAGCGATAATCAAAAATGAGCATACAATTATTAATTTAAAAAATATCCTTATTGGAGATGTATGGCTTTGTACAGGCCAGTCAAATATGGCCTTTGAATTAAGGGGTGCTAACCAGGCTGATTCAGCCTTATCTTATGCTGTCAAAAACCCCAATTTACGCTTGTTGAAATATAATCAGATTGCGGAAACTAATAATGAATCATGGGATACAGCTACATTAAGTAAGGTAGATAAATTGCAATATTTTTCTGGATCATGGAATTTAGCTGTTGCAAATTCAGTTAACGATTTTTCTGCTGTAGCAATTTTCTTTGCCAATAAAATTGCAGCAGATATTCATATTCCAATTGGCTTGATAGAAGTGGCAGTTGGCGGCTCACCTATAGAATCATGGCTGAGCCGATATACAATGCAGCATGATGCACGATTGGTTGACAGGTTACCTGATTGGCGGAATTCAGATTATTTTATGCCGTGGGTGAAAGAAAGAGCGAATGTGAATTTAAAAAATGCTGACAACCCACGACAACGCCACCCTTACGATCCGGCATACATTTTTGAAGCGGCTATGGATTCATTATCATATTTTCCCATGAAGGGAGTATTATGGTACCAGGGAGAAAGCAATGCACACAATGCGGATGATTACCCTCTTTTGTTTACAACAATGATGGAGGACTGGAGAAAAAACGGGAACACTGATCTGCCTTTTTATTTTGTTCAGCTATCTTCAATTGATCGTCCTTCGTGGCCTTATTTCAGAGAAATGCAGGCAAGCCTGCAAAAATATCCGGGAGTATTTATGGCAGTGAGTTCCGATGTTGGGGACTCCACAGACGTGCACCCCAAAAACAAGAAAGTTGTTGGTGAAAGGTTGGCTTTGCTTGCAGAAAAAAATTCTTACCATAAAAATATCGTTGCTAATGGGCCTGTATTCCTATCGCTGAAGAAAGAAAAAGAAAACCTTGTAGTAAAATTTATAAACGCTGAATTTCTTTCAACCAAAGATAAAAAACCGCTATCCGGTTTTGCACTGGTGACGGATAAGGGAAAGTTTATTCCGGTTCATGGAGAAATAAGAGGTGACAAAGTTTATCTTCCGATTTCTAAAAATGAAAAGATTGTTCGCCTCGTGTATGCCTGGGAACCTTTTACCCGCGCAAATCTTGTAAATAAGGCAGGCTTGCCGGCATCCACATTTTCAAGTTTAATAAAT
>JBDTXP010000054.1:0-12912 GCA_040006135.1 Ginsengibacter sp.
CTGCCATATCATAATCTGCGGTTGTCAGTTTGCGGGCTGCATTTTCTTGTGCGCAAATTTTCGTGGACATCATCAAGAGCGCGATCGCCGGAAGAAAAAGTTTTTTCATTGAATATATTTTAGGAATAATTATCCTGGTGAATCAGAGTTGTAATTTACTATTTAAATTTATTCAGGGTAAATAATTGGATGGATGGAGTGGAAGTATGTATGAAAAAGATCTAACAGGTTTTCCTCTGTGTAATTTTTAATAAGTTTTTTAAATAAAAAAAGACCTTACAGGTTTTAAAACCTGTAAGGTCTAAAAAAATCTGAATATTTTTAAACCGCCGATGCTAACTCTTTATTGCTGGGGAGGCGGATTATTTCCATCACGCCTGCTATTATCCCTTCTTTGATTCGGATTTCCGCCTGGTCCATTTGGTCTGCCACCGGGTCTGTTGCCTCTTGGCGGAGCATTGGGATTTCTTGGTTTGCCTCCCCTGTTGCCACCAGGATTATTATTCCCTGCATTATTATTTCCGGAATTATTTCCCGGAGCGTTTCCACGCCTGTCAGTATCCCTGCGCCTGCGACTGTTTTTTTCTAATGATTTTAAAGTGATTTGTCCTACAACATCTACAAATTCAGGTTCCACTTCTTTAGGTTTACCACTAATTACTTCTACAGTTTCCAAAGCATCCGGCTTAATGCCGTCCTTATTTTGTGCTTTTATTTTTTTTACCGTTTCTATACTCAATGGATAATGTCTTGTAGTATCAGCCATTGTGTACCACATCAGGTTACGGAAAATATCTTTTTTCACTAAAAATGCGCGGCCTTTGGCCACTTCAATCACGTCGGCATCTTCCGGAAAATATTGGAGTGCATCGAGGTATGTGTCTAATTCATAATTAAGACAGCACTTTAAGCGTCCGCATTGCCCGCTTAGTTTTGTTTGATTGATGCTGAGATTTTGGTAGCGTGCAGCATTAGTATTTACACTTTTAAAATCAGTAAGCCATGTGCTGCAACATAGTTCACGGCCACAACTGCCTATACCACCTACTTTGCCGGCTTCCTGTCGTGCGCCTATCTGCTTCATCTCCACCTTTACTTTAAATTCAGAAGCATAAATCCGTATTAATTCCCTAAAATCTACACGGTCGTCAGCAATATAGAAAAAGGTAGCTTTTCTTGCATCTGCCTGCAATTCTACTTCGGCCATTTTTAATTCGAGGTTCAGTTGGCGTGCAATTGCCCTGCTGCGTATGAGGATTTCTTTTTCTCTTGATTTACTTTCTTTCCATTTGGCTTTATCAGTTTCAGAAGCTATCCTTAATACTCTTTTTATTTCCGGGCTATCTTCTTTTACATGTTTCTTTTTCATCTGCAGCCGCACCATTTCACCGGTAATGCTTACAGTGCCCACATCAAAACCATTCACCCCCTCCAGAGAAATTATATCTCCTTTTTCCAGCACCTGGAGTAAATTATTTCTATAGAAATCTTTTCGGCTCCCCTGGTTAAAAGACACTTCTATTATCCGGCAGCTACTTTGTGGATCACTCATTGGCAGATTGGCCAACCAGTCATGCACATTCATGCGATTACAACCGCCTGTGCTGCATCCACCATTGCTCTTACAGCCATTGGGCTTACCTGTACTACAACTTTCACATCCCATTTTTGGTTAATTAAAATGATACAATCAATAAAGTGAAAGAAGAAAACAGACGCGGCAATAACTGCTGGTTTTCCAAAAATAGGTACAGTTCAGGCTGTTAATCAGCCATTTTGCACGGGAAAATCATATTGCAGTTTTGGTATCAAGGAAGTAAAATATTTTTTATTTATAAAACTGTTCTTGTTGATGTTGCATCTGCCTCTGTTCACTCTTCATTGTACCAAAATTAGCGATTTATCTTTAATAATGTAATGTAGCCTTATGCTGAGGGCATGGAAAAGCATTCTGGCATTAGCATTTCTTTCTATATAATATGTAGCTTTTTCCATCTCTTCTATAATAGCTTCCTTTGCTTCCATGCCACATAACTTATTAATATTTGCAGCCAACTCCATTTCTTTTTCCGGCATGCCTGAAGTTTTTTCAAAGGGCAAATATTGCAGCAGTATAGCCTGCCGTGTGAGCTGAATGAAATATTTTAAAAACTGTTTCTGCTTTTCACGCCCGAGTTTGTTCATCTCATCTAAAAGCGGAAGCAGTGTGCTCACTGAATTTTTATAAGAGACATTGAGCCACGCCTTCAGGAGATCATGCCAATCTTCCTCACTATTCTGTGCCAACAGTAATGCCTCTCTCATATTTCCTTCTGCAAGGGTTGCAACCTGTGATGCTTTATCTTCAGAGATATCGTCGTTTTTTAAAAGAGTTTTGCATACTGCCTTATGGTTAAATAAGGGAATTTTTATTAACTGTGTTCTGGATAAAATAGTAGGTAATATGCGGCCTTCTTCTTCAGCTACAAAAATAAAAAGTGTGTCTGGTGGCGGCTCTTCTATCAGTTTCAGTAATTTGTTACCCATAGCACCAAGGTATTCAGGCATCCACATGATCAGTATCTTATATTTATTTTCAAATGCCTTTAAGCTGAATTTTCTTAAAATATCTTCACACTCATTTACTCCAATATTTCCCTGCTTATTCGCCGGACTTTCAATTTTTGATTTAGCATTCCCCTTCAAAAAATCGATCCAGTCACTTACATTTCCAAATGGGGCTTCTTCAATAAACTCACGCCAGGGTGCAGCATAGTCAGTGCTTAATACTTTATCGTGACGAGCATCTCTTTTAAGCGCAGGGTAAGAGAAATGAAGATCAGGATGTATGAGTTTATTTACCTTAGCACATGTTGGGCAAACACCGCAACTATCGGTATATATAATTGTTTCCGATGGTTCCTCATCGCCGAAAAGTGAAGGTGCTTTTTCCTTACCAGCTGATTGATTTCTTTCGCATAAAATAAATTGGGCGAATGCAATCGCCATTGGCAAAGCGCCGCTACCTTCTTTACCAAGAAATAATAAGGCATGAGAAAGCCTGTTATTATTTACAAGGTCGGTTAATTTCTCTTTTACTTCTTTTTGATCCGGTATTTGGGAAAATTGCATGTATTTAATAAAAAATTTATCTGCCTGTAAAATTATTCAGGGGAAATGCAACTTAGAAAATTTTCATCAAATCACTTCAGAAAAGAAACGATTTCCTCACTGAGCGGAGTTACTTTCGAATCAAACTTTGCCAACATTACACCATGCTCATCGAGAAGAAACTTAGTAAAGTTCCATTTGATTTCAGCATCCAATACACCGTTTTTAGATTTTTGTGTAAGCCATTGATATATGGGCGCAATGTCTTCACCTTTTACTGAGACCTTTTCAGCCATAGGAAAAGTTACTCCATAATTTTTGGTACAAAAAGTTTTGATCTCATCATTTGTTCCGGGTTCCTGTGAACCAAAATTGTTGGCAGGGAAACCTACAATAACCAGCTTTTCTCCATAGGTAGTATATAACTTTTCCAACTCTGCATACTGAGGAGTATATCCGCATTTGGATGCAGTGTTAACTACCAATATTTTCTTTCCTTTAAATTTTGAAAAATCTATTGTTCCACCATCAAGTGAAGGCACTTTGAATTGATAAATATTAGGACTAGCCATATCTTTCGAAGATGAAACAGGGGTTAAAAAAGAAGCGATTGTCAGCGATAATGCGCTAAGTATGATTTTGATCATTTTTTTTTAGCGAAGATAATTGATTGGGGAAAAAGGAAATGGTAAAAAGGGGAGAGAGGTTGAAGGGGTTCCAGAGGTTCAAAAGGTTTAAAAGGTTCCAGAAGTTCAAAACGTTCAAGAGGTTTTAGGGGATAGGAAAGAATGTAGGGACAGGTCGTGACCTGTCCTTATCACATTTTTAAATGTTGAAGAGCGATTACAGTTTTATCTGCTCATTGTTCTTGTCAAAAAAATGAAACTCTGTTAAATGATAATTATTATCGGCTTTCACTTTTATAATCTGCCGGAATTTCATGGACCACTTTACACGCTTACTTGGGAAACCTTTTGTGAGGTATGCATATACAATGGGATGAACAGTTATTAAAAGATGATCATGTTTTTGCATGATCAGGTAATTTAGATTTTTTTCAATCTCATCTTCTAATACCAATGTTGAAGATATTTTACCTGTGCCTTCGCAACTAGGGCACACTTCCAAAGTATTGATATTCATTTCAGGCTTCATACGTTGCCTGGTTATTTGCATTAATCCAAATTTGGAAATAGGTAATACTGCATGTTTCGCACGATCACTTCGCATGAAAATATCCATTTGCTCTGCAAGCTTTTTCCTGTTTTCCGGAAGCTTCATATCAATAAAATCCACAACTATAATTCCACCGATATCGCGCAGCCGTAATTGCCGGGCAATCTCTGCAGCAGCTTCCAGGTTAGTTTCAAATGCATTTTGTTCCTGGTTATTTCCTACACTTTTATAACCGCTGTTCACATCAATTACGTGTAATGCTTCCGTGTGTTCAATAATAAGGTAAGCGCCACTAGGCAGGTTTACCGTTTTTCCGAAAGATGCTTTTATCTGCCTGGTAATTCCATAGCTTTCAAATACCGGTGAACCGTTGCTATGATAAGCAAGAATGTCTAATTTTTCAGGAGCAATCTTTTGCAAATAAACTTTTGTGTCGTTAAAAATATTTTTATCGTTTACTACGATTCGGTTAAAGTCTTCAGTAAGCAGGTCACGCAATATGCTGTTCGTTTTTCCCTCTTCGCTCATGATCTTAGTTGGCGCAACAGCTCCTTGCAGATTTTTTTGAATATTTTTCCAGGTGGCAACGAGTCCGAGAAGGTCTTCATGTAATTCGCTGGTATTTTTTCCTTCAGCGGCAGTCCTTACGATCACACCACAATTCTTAGGCTTGAATGCCTCAATGATCTTGTGCAATCTTTTTCGTTCTTCAGAAGAATGAATTTTGCGGGAAACAGCAACGATATCATTAAAGGGAGTAAAAACTACAAATCTTCCGGGCAACGAAAGCTCGCAACTGAGGCGCGGGCCTTTAGCGGCGATAGGTTCTTTGAGTATTTGAACGAGAATATTAGGTTTGCCGCTCAATACCTCAGCAATTTTTCCGGTCTTTACTATTTCCGGCTCGTTATGGAAGTTGGCGAAATCAAAACCATGATCTGATTTATCATTCATGGCAAGTTTCGTAAATTTTAATATTGACTTTACGAATGGGCTTAGATCAGAATAATGTAAAAAAGCATCCTTCTCAAAACCTACGTCAATAAAAGCCGCGTTAAGTCCGGGGATAAGTTTTTTTACTTTTCCCAGATACAAATCGCCTACACCAAAGCTGGCGTCTGCATTTTCTTTATGTAGCTCCACCAACTTCTTATCCTCAAGAAGAGCAATCTCCACTGCCTGTGGGGCAGCATTTATAATGAGTTCCTTGTTCAAAGATTTTTTTTAAAAAAATTCTAAACGCCCAATAGAGGAAAAGCAAAAACCGGCTTTGCCGGTAAGTGAAGTATCGGAATAATTATCGCTTTTTATGACGATTTTTTCTTAAACGCTTTTTACGCTTGTGTGTAGCGATCTTATGGCGTTTTCTTTTTTTACCGCAGGGCATAAAATTTTTATTTTTTTATAATTTATAATTTGAGATGAAAACTTCCTGTTTCCATTTCCTTTGTTAGTTAATGATTTGTATCCTTCAATGCTTTTATTCTCTCATTTACTTCCCTGGAAAATTCGGCATTATTTACAAGGTGCTTACTCTGCTCATACCATTTGACGGCATTATTCTTATCGCCATTCGCTGCATATGCATCAGCCAACCACGAAACAGCTTCAAGATTGTGCGCATCAAATGCTACCACCTTGCTTAATCTTTCAATCGCTTTCTCATTCTGGTTACTTATAACAGCTCCAATACCAAGCACCAATTGTGCCTTCATGTTATTGCTGTCTTTATTTACCACCTGTAGCAATTGTTGAATTCCCTTCATTGTTTGAGTAGCGTCGCCAATCATCCCCTGGCCATAAACGTAACAACTACCCAGTCCAACTTTCAGGTCATCATTATCCGGGTTGAGCTTTAAGGCTCTGTCAAATAAGTCAGCTGCAGTCTCAGCTTCCCACACTTTTAAGTCCGTTTTTGTCTCTCTTCGCATGTTCTCTAAAATCAAACGGGCAGCAAAGGTGAGCTTTTTTTCTGAATTATCCAACTTAGCTGATTCGCTCAAGTAATAGGCATAAGGCACAAAGGATGGAACCGAATCTTTCCAAAAATTGGCCAGGTTATCCAGTTGATTTACAGATTGTTTTTTTACATCTCCTCTTGTTATTGCATTTTCCAGAGAGGTAATATATAATTGTTGTTGCGGATTTAATTTATCCTTTTCGGTTGCTACCAACTTTTGAATATTGAGCTGCGCGATCGCGCTTTCAGCAGGCATTGGTACCGCCGGCTTTATTTCTGATGTTTTTCCAAAAATGAAAAGTGCTAATAGCAGCACTACGCCTGAAGCCACCAAGATGATCCTTTTATTCATGAAGTATCCTGCTTTTTTTGCCGGGACGCAAAGGTATGCTATTCCGGTTTTTCAGCAGATACACTGTCTTTGATCTCCTGGACAAATTCTTTTGATGGCTTAAATGCCGGGATGCGGGTCTCTGGAATATTTACTGCAATATTTTTCCGAATATTACGACCAATTTTAGAAGCCCTTTTTTTAGTAATGAAACTTCCAAAGCCACGGATATAAATATTCTCGCCGTCGGCCAAAGTTTGTTTAATGGTCTTAAATAAATTTTCAAGTGTCACCAGCACATCCACTTTAGGAATACCAGTTTTTACTGATATCTGATTAATTAGGTCTGCTTTTCTCATTATTATTATTTTTTATTTTAATGAGGAATAAAAAAGTAGTTCAATGCCTCTGTTCGTGTAACTTCAAATTTAATAAAAATAGTGATAGTATGTTGTCATAAAATATTTTGAGTATACATTTTAATCATAATCTTTCTCACTCGCTACTTTTATTTATTTTCGACTATTGAAAGTACTGAAGATACCTATAGACGAATTTTTTACTAATACACTTATGCAATGGCATAACCGATTTAATAACCGGCAAATGCCATGGAAAGGAGAAAAAGATCCCTATAAAATTTGGTTGAGCGAAATTATCCTTCAACAGACGCGTGTAGAGCAGGGACTGGCGTATTTTGAAAAATTTATTTCCACTTTCCCTTCTATTCATGATCTGGCAGCAGCTCCTGATGAAAAAGTTTATAAACTATGGGAAGGGTTGGGCTATTATTCGCGATGTGCGAATCTACTTATCACAGCCCGGGAAATAATCAAAACAAGAAATGGGGCTTTTCCAAAAACCTTTGATGAGGTCATTGCTTTAAAAGGTGTGGGCAACTATACGGCCTCCGCAATCATGTCATTCGCCTATAATAAACCTTACGCCGTTGTAGATGGAAATGTGTTTCGGGTCCTGTCCCGTTTTTTTGGAATTAAAAAACCAATTGATTCAACTGAAGGCAAAAAATATTTCGCAGAATTATCAGCGAGATTGATTCATAAAAAAAAACCTGCTTTGTATAACCAGGCAATAATGGATTTTGGCGCGGTAATCTGTAAACCGGCACTGCCATTATGCGATCAATGTATTTTAAATACTCACTGCATAGCATATCAATCTCACATAGTTTCATTACTTCCTGTGAAAGAAAAAAAAATAAAGCAACAAAAAAGATTCTTTAATTATGTCGTTTTTACTTGCGGCAAAAAAGTGCTGGTCAGGCAACGTTTTAGTAAGGACATTTGGAAAAATTTATATGAATTCATGCTTATAGAATCAAAAGCATCCTACACATTAAAAGATTTTTTATCGAATGATTTGGTGAAACCTGTTGTGAAAAATTTTATAGAAATTAATCTTTCACCAATCTATAAACAAAAATTGACACATCAGCTGATATCAGTTGCCTTTCTCAATATAGTAATAGATGAAGAAATCCAATTTGATGAGTTTGTATGGGTTAATAAAAAGCAGGTTCAAAAGCTGAGTTTTCCACGGGTTATCCGAACTTTTTTTATGGATAATAAGTATCTTTAAATTTGTATTGACCAACAATAAATAGCTGTAACATGCGTGGCTTGAATAAAGTAATTCTTATTGGAAACCTGGGAAAAGATCCAGAGATACAATTCCTGGAAGGTAATATTCCTGTAGCCAAATTTCCACTGGCAACATCTGAAACCTATAAAGATAAAAGCGGCAATATAATGAGCCACACAGAATGGCACAATGTGGTGTTGTGGCGTGGTCTTGCAGAAATGGCTCAGAAATATTTGCATAAAAGTAGCATGGTTTATATTGAAGGAAGATTAAAAACAAGAAATTGGGAAGACCGCGATCATAACAGGAAAACGATTACAGAAATAGTTGCGGATAATCTTATAATGCTTGATCGGAAATCTGAAACAACCGCCGGTGAGCAACTGCAGGAAAACTTCACACCACCAGTGGAATAAACAGAAATGGGCTATTAATTAAATTCTTCATAGTATTACCTGATTAAAAAACGATTTGCCTTACGTGTTTGCACTTTATAATTTTTATGGTAAGATAGTTTTGCTTGATGCCACTCCTATGGCAACAAATACCATTTTGTTTTTTGTCCTGATCATTTTTTTTCTACTATCATTCCTTATGTCAGGCGCTGATATCGCTTACTTTTCTTTATCAGTGAAAGATATTAATATGCTTAAAACCCGGTCGCAGCCTTCTTATAAGAGAATAGTGAATATGCTGGAAAATCCGAAAACATTACAGGTTTCTGTATTAATCGCAAACTGGATGATAAACCTCGGTATCATCATTATTGGAGAACTTTTTTTAAGACAATGGTTAGGGCCCTTTCACTTACATTTTTTATTGGATATGCTTATTAAAGTTGTCATCATTGCAACTGCAATTATTATTTTTTGTGAGATGATACCGAAAATATGGGCGGCGAATCACAAAATATGGTTTGCATCCACGGCATCTTTACCGGTAGAAATTGCAAATGCTTTGCTGGGAAAAATAAGCAACCGGATTTTAAAAATGACTGATAGCATAGAAGGAAATTCCCAATTGGATGAAGCAGGACGGGATGAACTTCACCTGGATGATGATATAGATTTATTGCCAGACAATGAAGCTTCAAAAGAAGAAAAGCAAATTCTAAAAGGCATTCGTAAGTTTGGGAATACTACGGTAAAGCAAGCAATGCGAACAAGGCTTGATGTAAGTGGGATTCCCGCCAGCGCTACATTTGAACAGGTGCTCAGGAAGATTAAGGAAATGAATTATTCCAGGTTGCCTGTTTATAATGTTAATCTTGATGAAATAAAAGGTATCATCCATACCAAAGATTTATTGCCACATCTCACACTCACTGAATATGATTGGCATACTTTATTGCGACCGGTATTTTATATTCACGAGCAAAAATTAATAGAAGACTTGTTGCAGGATTTTCGTAATAAGCGTATGCATTTAGCTGTTGTTGTGGATGAATTTGGCGGCACTTCCGGTATCATTACTCTTGAGGATATTATGGAAGAAATAGTGGGCGATATCAATGATGAATTTGATGATGAGCAAAACCCGAATAAAAAACTGGATGACCACAATTATATTTTTGAAGGTAAAACAATGATCCCTGATTTATGCAGGTCGCTTGATATTCCACAGAATACTTTTGATAATTTGAGAGGTGACAGTGATTCCCTTGCCGGATTACTTTTAGAAATTGCCGGGGAGTTCCCGGAGGTTAACGACACTGTGAAAGCAGCAGACTATACTTTTACAATTTTAGATATAAATAAGAACCGTATTCAAAGTGTGAAAGTAACTTTACCTTCTGCGAAAAGCAAAACATAGATGAAAAATTTATTTGGTTGGTTTTTACTTTGCCTTTTTTTTTATGCCTGCAATTCTCCTTACACTTCCAGAAAAGAAGGCTATTATAAAATTGATTTTCCTCAGAAGAAATATGTGTTGTTTGATAACTCAGCATTTCCCTATAGCTTCGAGTATCCCGCATATGCACAAGTAGTAAGGGATTCCGCCTATTTTGACAGCGCCTCCATTAATCCGTTTTGGATCAATGTGGTATTCCCTTCTTTTAATGGAAAGATATACATAAGCTATAAAAAAATTGGCGGCACTTCTGTTTACAAAGTAAAAACTGCTGATGGAAAGTACCGTGATTCAATCGGTAAAAATAATTTTGAAAGAATGGTGAATGATGCCTTCAACCTTACATACAAAAACGATATAAAAGCATACAGTATACAGGATAGTGTAATACATACACCAAATGATATTTCCGGAATATTTTTTAAGCTTTCAGGAAACGTAGCCACAGCAAACCAGTTTTTTTTATCAGATACCCTTCACCATTTTTTACGAGGCGCATTATACTTTGATGCAACACCCAATGAAGATTCTTTGGCACCTGTAAATGCTTTTTTAAAAGAAGACATGAAGCATCTCATCAATACACTTAAGTGGAAGTGAGTATAGATGATGTCCTTCACCAACCACGGGATTACAAATAATGAATACTGATTATGAGAGGGAGATTATTTCTCATTCCGTTAATTTTGCATCATGATCGCCATAGATAACACCCTTATAAGTGATGAGATAATTGAAGCGCAATTTGTTTGTGATCTTAATAAGTGTAAAGGCGGCTGCTGTGTAGATGGCGATGCCGGTGCACCATTGGAAAATAAAGAATTAAGAGAGCTGGATACAGTATATACTGAAGTTTTGCCCTATCTGACCGATGAAGGCCGGCAGGTAATTGATGAGGTAGGAAAATACATTTATGACAGGGAATTTGGCTGGGTAACACCTACAATCAGCAATGGTATGTGTGCCTATGGTACGGTTGATACAAAAGGCATTGTTAAGTGTGGAATCGAGCAGGCTTATAATGATAAAAAGATTACCTGGAAAAAACCAATCAGTTGCCACCTGTTTCCGATTAGAATAAAAAAAACAAAAAAAACTGACTTGCTAAATTATGAGCCACGTGAGGGTCTTTGTGATCCTGCGTGTTTGTTGGGCAAAAAATTAAAGGTCCCAGTTTACCAGTTTTTGAAAGAACCGCTCATTCGCAAGTATGGAGAGGAATTTTTTCAAGCGCTTGAGGCCACGGCAACACATTTAAGTAAATCACATTAATCCGTTTTCTTATCTTGCCGCTATGATCCGAAATATTCTTCTTACTTTTTTTTCTATTGCTGTTTTCATATCCTCCTGCACCTATAATAAGGCCAAAATAAATAATGACCTTAAAAAATATTTTGACTCTTTACATGTGGAAGGCTCTTTTTCTTTGATGAATAATCAAAGTGGAGAGATATCTCTTTACAATATGGAATTGGATACGCAAAGAGTTTTGCCTGCTTCAACTTTTAAAATTGTGAATACACTTATAGGTGTACAAACAGGTAAAATAATTGACGAAAAAATGGTGATTCCATGGAATGGTAAGCCCAGCGGCCGCCCTGAATGGGATAAAGACCTTACATTAAAAGAGGCTTTCCAGGTTTCTGCAGTTCCATACTTCCAGGAAATAGCGCGTCGCATAGGGCATGACACAATGAAGATTTGGATAGATTCTTTGCAATATGGTAATAAAGATATTAGTGGACCGGTCGATTCTTTTTGGTTAAATAATCATTTAAAAATTTCTCCTGATGAACAATTGGGCTTAATGTATAGATTATATTTTGATAAGCTTCCTTTTCAAAAATATGCACAGCAGATAGTTAGAAATATTATGCTGCAGGAAGATAATACTATGTATAAATTGAGTTACAAGACGGGCTGGGGTTACGATGAAATGGATCATTCTGTCGGGTGGGTTGTCGGTTGGATTGAAGAAAATCGCCACGTTTATTTTTTTGTAACACTTTTAAAATCTGCGAATAAAGAAATAAATATGAAGGAAGCAGTGCTTCGCATTACAAAAAATATTTTATCGGGTATGGGATATTTTAAAGGAGAGAAGTAGCGAAAGGTTCCTAAGGTTCCAGAGGTTCAAAAAGTTCCAGAGGTTCAAGGGGTTCAAATGATTCAAGAGGTTGAAGGGTTCCAAAGGTTCAAGAAATTGAAAGGTTAAAGAGGATAAAACATTGATCGGTTAAAACAATCCAAAAGAATGTAAGGACAGGTCACGGCCTGTCTGTCAAATATTTTTAAAAAATTCATAAGAGTTATTAAGAATTCGATGCGAGGTTTAAAAGGCTCCAAAGAGAGAGAGTCCAAGAATACAATGATTGATCAACGTTACAAAAACCTCTTGAACCTATGGAACTTTTTGAACCTTTGGAACTTCTCATCCCCTTTTTAACACTTTTTGTAACACCTTCCAAAACCAATCCCGTTAATTTAGCAGTTATGCTTTTCTTTCAACACGTTGAATATTTATGGGTGCTCGCTTTATTACTTGTACTCGTACTATTATACATTAATGTAGTAAAGTGGAAAAGAAGAACAGTTAAAAAATTAGGTGACCCTAATTTGGTGAAATCACTCATTGCTGATTATTCCCCGACAAAATTTTTAGTAAAATTTATTCTTATTTCTTTCGCGGTCGCATTAATTGTGATTGGCCTTGCAGGTTTGGTAACGCCAGATAAAAATCAAAAGGTGCATCGTAAAGGAATAGATATGGTGATTGCATTGGATGTAAGTAAGAGTATGCTGGCTCAGGATATAAAGCCAAACAGGCTGGAACGTGCAAGACAAGTGATATCTAAGATCATAGATAAATCGCCGGATGACAGGATTGGTTTGGTGCTTTTCG
>JBDTXP010000055.1:0-12588 GCA_040006135.1 Ginsengibacter sp.
AAGGAACAGCAACAGTAATGATTGGTGAAAAGATATATGAAGTAGAAGCTGGTGGGTGGAATTTTCGGCCAAGACGCATTATTCATTCATTTTGGAATGCTTCTGATAAACCATTAAGATTTATAGATTGTTTTTTCAATCAAAATTTTGAAGATTATTTGGAAGAATTATTTCATAAAATCATTCCTGACATGATAAAGAATAATCTTACACCAACTTCACCTGAAATCTCAAAAAGAATAGAAGCACTTGATAGAAAATTTGGTGTAACATGGTTTCACAATCAACGACAGGCTATAATTGACAAATACAAACTGCAGGGCTGAGTCTATGAGAATTGCCAGCGATTATATTATAACATCAGATATCTGAAGATCACTCTAAAAATTAACTTTAGGAATAGCAGCAATCAGGTCTTGCGTATATTTTTCTTTGGGATTAAAATATATTTCATCTGCAGTTCCCGTCTCTACAATTTTTCCTTTGTTCATCACCATTATTCGATCGCTGATGTAATGCACAACAGAAAGATCATGGGAAATAAAGATGCTGGTAAATCCAAGCTCTCTTTTTAATTCATTGAGTAAATTTAATACCTGCGCCTGAACACTTACATCCAGTGCTGAAACGCTTTCATCGCAAATAATAAAATCCGGGCTTAGTCCGAGTGCGCGGGCTATACAAATACGCTGCCTTTGTCCGCCACTAAATTCATGAGGATACCTGTCGAAATGCTCAGGCTTTAACTGCACCTTTTCCAGGAGAGAAATAATTTTCTCTTTTCTTATTTTTTCAGATGGAAGAATGTGGTGTGCTTTCATTGGTTCATTAATCGCTTCTCCGATTGTCATGCGCGGATTGAGGGAGCCATATGGATCCTGGAAAATAATTTGAATGTCTT
Organism: Ginsengibacter sp.; assembly: GCA_040006135.1. Classification (GTDB taxonomy): domain Bacteria; phylum Bacteroidota; class Bacteroidia; order Chitinophagales; family Chitinophagaceae; genus Ginsengibacter. Next base: position 902 of record JBDTXP010000055.1, read on the forward strand.
TTCTTCTTTTGCGCAAAGCCTCTTTATCAATACGCGAAATATCATTGCCGTCGAAAAGAATACGGCCGGCATAAGGATCTATTAACCTTATGAGCGTACGGCCCAGCGTAGTTTTGCCGCAACCGCTTTCACCAACAAGCCCGACGGTTTCACCTTTTCCTATTTCAAAACTAACATCATCTACTGCTTTAAAATATTTATTGACCTTACCTAAAAAAGTTCGCTTTACCGGAAAATAGACTTTTAAATTTTCCACTTTTAGAACAGGTATATTTTCTTGATGACCTGTAATTCTATCTTTTTGTTGTTCACTTTTTATTGAATCTTTTGAAGTGTTCAAAATCCTCTCATCAATAGATTTCAAAGGTTCCCCGAAAACTGAATCATTTAGAAAATCACTGATCACCGGCAACCTATGCCCTTTTAATGCCGGTGAAGGACGGCAGCTTAGCAACGCTTTAGTATAGGCATTTTCAGGATTAGTAAATATTTTTTTCACACTTCCCTGTTCAACAATTTCACCTTTGTACATCACGACAACCCTGTCCGCAATTTCTGCAACAAGACCAAGGTCATGCGTAATATAAATGATACTCATATTATTTTTGGCCTGTAAATTTCCCAGTAGCTGAAGAATAGTTTTTTGAACCGTAACATCCAGCGCTGTAGTTGGTTCATCGGCTATTAACAGATCGGGGTCACAACTCATAGCCATCGCGATCATTACCCGTTGTTTTTGGCCACCACTTATTTGGTGCGGATAACGGTATAGCATACCCGAAGGATCAGGTAGTTGTACGAGGTCGAAAAGCTCAACCGTTTTTTTGAGGGCCTTATCTAAAGAAATTTTTTTATGGATCTGTAAAGCCTCAGCTACCTGTACGCCACATTTTTTTAACGGATTTAATGAGGTCATCGGCTCCTGGAAAATCATCGAGATTCTATTTCCCCGAATGTTTCTCAATCCACCTTCTTTTTCATTTAATAAATCAATAGGAGGCTGATCATTTCCGTTTTTATAAAATAATATTTCTCCAGTGACCACTTTTGCCGCATCAGGAAGCAATCTGAGCATTGCCAAAGAGGTAATTGTTTTTCCTGAGCCCGATTCTCCAACTATGGCAACAACCTCACCCCTGTTAACTGTAAGATTAATATGGGATATGGCAGTCGTTAGATTTTCTTCAGTGCCAAATTGAATGGTAAGATCCCTGATCTGAAGTACGGGCTGCTGCATGGAAAAAATATTATTCAGTAAAAAAGCTCGTAAAAAATTAATTAAAACTTTAGGTGCCTTACGGTCATGCCATCATTGATCAATTGCTTTAAAGAATCAATGCCAATTTTTAAATGCATCTCAACAAATTGTGCTGTTACGCTTGCATCACTTTCAATTGTTTTTACTCCTTCAGGTACCATTGGTGAATCACTCACTAAGAGTAATGCGCCGGTAGGAATTTTATTATAAAAGCCAACTGTAAAAATGGTTGCTGTTTCCATATCAACTGCATAAGCTCTTATTTTACGCAGGTAACCTTTGAAGGCTTCGTCATGCTCCCACACACGCCTGTTAGTCGTATACACAGTACCTGTCCAATAATCAAATGCATTATCCCTGATAGTTGTAGATATCGCTTTCTGAAGCGCAAATGCAGGAAGCGCGGGCACCTCAGGTGGGAAGTAGTCATTGGATGTTCCTTCACCGCGAATGGCAGCGATAGGTAAAATAAGATCGCCGATCTTATTTCGTTTTTTAAGACCTCCACATTTTCCCAAAAATAAAACTGCCTTTGGATCTATCGCACTAAGCAGATCCATTATAGTGGCTGCTCCGGGACTGCCCATTCCAAAATTAATGATGGTGATATTATCAGCTGTCGCACACTCCATCGCTTTTTCAACACCCACCACTTCAACACCGTGGATATCTGCGAACATCTTTACATAATTCGAAAAATTTGTCAGCAAAATATATTCTCCAAAGTTGGATAACTTTTCTCCTGTATAGCGGGGTAACCAATTATCAACAATTTCTTTTTTTGTCTTCATGCAGTTCAGTAAAATTTTGATTTACGATATGGTTAAAATTACGATTTTACAAGGTTTTATATACTTTATTTATTTGTGAAAACTACTGATGATTTATTTTTCATCTTTGCGGACTCAATAAGATCGATGATTCAATTAAATTTTTCAAAAAATAATATAAGGATTGAAAAATCAGGTGATGGCCAAAAAATTTTTGACAGCATTAGAAAAAAGTGGCTCACTTTAACACCGGAAGAATGGGTTCGGCAAAATATGATTGGCTATTTGCAATCAATAAAAGATTATCCTGTATCGCTGATGGCCATTGAAAAAGAAATAAAACTGGGAAGCCTTAGTAAGAGATGCGACATCGTAATTTACGATCGGGAAGCCCAACCCTGGATGATCATTGAATGTAAAGAAATGAATGTTCCTCTTTCACAAAAAACATTAGAACAGGTTCTAAGATATCATGGTGCAATGCCGGTACCTTTCCTGATTATTACAAACGGCCTTTATTGTATGGGTTTTAAAAAACAAAAAGATCAGTTTTATGAGATTGATTTTTTCCCGGATTATGAGGAAAGGGTAAATAGCTAAAATCATGGCATAAAAAAAGCCGGCATTATACCGGCTTCGTTTTTTTACAAGAAATATTTTATGGAAAAATTCCAAGTTCAGCATAGGAAGTCGCGACTTTATTAATCGCGCAAACATAAGCTGCTGTGCGCATATCCGGTATTGCAGGATTGCTCTGCCATATTTCAACAATTTCCCTGGTAGCAGCGATCATAGTTTCTTCAAGGCCACTTCTTACAAGGTCAACTTCATCAGCACCATGTAAAATAAACTCTCTTTCTTCTTTACCAATTGTTTTACCTGTAAGACCTTCTAACTGATCTACAATTTTATGATTCATATTTTCTTCAAAGCGTTTTTCTATTCGGCCATATCTTACATGACTCAGGTTTTTCAACCATTCAAAATAACTTACGGTAACACCACCAGCATTCAAATACATATCAGGAACAATAAGTACGCCTTTGAGATTTAAAATATCATCTGCTTCAGGCGTTAAGGGGCCATTAGCAGCCTCACCAACTATTTTAGCTTTTACTCTTGATGCATTCGAACTATTGATAACATTTTCAAGAGCTGCAGGAATTAAAATATCACATTCCATTTCCAGTGCATCTCCTGTTTTTTCAAAATTTTTGGCTCCCGGGAAATCGAGTATAGAACCAGTAGATTTTCGGTGCTTAAAGACCTCATCAATATCTAACCCTTTATCACTGTATATCGCACCTTCGTATTCTGCAATTCCTACAATTTTAGCTCCTGCCTGCTGGAAAAATAATGCAGAGTGATATCCCACATTTCCCATTCCCTGCACACATACGGTCTTCCCTTTTACTCCCACTTGCAGGCCCAGTTTCTCCATTAAAGTGGGCATATTACAAATCTCTGATAAGCCATAAAAAACACCAAGGCCTGTCGCTTCTTTTCTTCCACGTACACCGCCTTGTGAAACAGGCTTACCGGTTACACAACCCGCCGCGTCAATCTCACCCGGATGCATAGCAACGTAAGTATCGAGTATCCATGCCATTTCACGCTCCCCTGTTCCATAATCCGGCGCAGGTACATCAGTACCCGGACCTATAAAGTTCTTTTTTATTAATTCCGCGGTGTATCGGCGTGTAATTTTTTCCAATTCATAGGGAGTGTATTCCCGCGGATTAATTTTTATACCACCTTTCGCGCCGCCAAATGGAACATTCACAATTGCACACTTATAAGTCATCAAGGCAGCAAGCGCCATTACCTCATCCTGGTTTACCGCATTGCTGAAACGAATTCCGCCTTTACAAGGGGTTTTGTGGTGTGAGTGCTGAACCCGGTAAGCCTCCAAAGTGACTATCTCGCCGTTTTCTCTTTTGATAGGAAACCTTACCTGTAAAACACTATTACATTGTTTTATCTGTTGCAAAATGCCATTTTCCCACTTGGTAAAAACAGCAGCTTTATCAAAACTTCTTTCCACATTATGAAAGAAACTATAACCCGGAACTGTTGCCATAATTTTTTTTTGTAAAGGTCGGTTTTTTAAAAATAAATATTAATATAAAATACAATCAGTATGAAATCTTTTCCTTTTTCGAAAGCTTAATATCTATTCTAATAAGATATAAAAAGAAAGCAACGAGTATTACTATGCAAACTGCCATTACCACGTAAATTTTATCATGGCTTCTCATTGTGCCGTCTATTGTAGCGGATGAATCTGTTGCGGCTTGTGCATTCACAAATAAAAAATTAAAAGCCAATATAACAGCCAGGCATATACGCTTTAGTACTATTTTACTCATTTATTATGTTTTTATTCGTTAATAGTCCCATCCTTATTTTAAGATTGCTGATCCATACTCCTAAAAGTATCCAACCAAATACAGCAGGCCAGAATATTAGCCGCATTGTAGCATCCAGACTCCCCCCACCCATCGCAGGGTTGCCACCGCCTTGTGCACCTTCCATCCCGCCGGGATGCAAGGATTGTACAAGTCGCGGAAGTATCATGATTAGGGGGATGTAAATAAAGTATGCAAAAATATTGTAAACAGAAGCTACGCGTGCGCGTTTATCGATATCTGTTAGTGATCCCCGAAGTACAATGTAGGCGCAATAAATAAGAACGGCTATCGCGGCGGCCATTTGTTTTGGATCGTTGCTCCAGAATTCACCCCAGGAATATTTTGCCCAAATGGAACCAGTAATAAGCCCGAGAATCCCAAAAATAATTCCTGTTTTGGCATATTCTGAGGCATACAAATCATATTTTAAATTTTGTGTGCGCAGGTATGCAATTGAATATCCTAATGAAAGCGACAACAGCCCGATTTGCCCAAACCACATGGGCACATGAAAGAAAAAATTACGAATGCTTTGATGAAGATTGCCTATGAATGGCACACGCACAAGAAAACCGGCGGTAAAAGTAAGTAGCAGGAAAATAATGCAGGTGATCTTCCACCATTTCCATTTCATTGATTCAAATTTGGTCAGAGGAATGCGGGTGCAAAATTACAGTGCAAATCTGAATTATAAATTTTAATTAGTTTTTAGTAGGCTGTTTGCATTTCAGGGTTTGTAGTTTTTTCTATAAGTTGGCTATACTCTTTTATACCTAAACTGCCAGGTTTCCATCGCTTATCAACAAACAAAAAAACGCTGACAGGTTTATAATTATTTATTAATCCTTCCATAAAAACGGGAATAGTACAACTGCCAAAACCACCACCAACACATCTAACCCTATTAATAAAAGAGATATTTGTAATAGAGCTCCTTCTCTGAAAACTTCACCGAATGCTGATTTGGAAAGCCTTATCAATAAAAGCAATTGCGGAATAATAAGTGGAAAACCAAGAATGGCCATGATAGCCGCATTCTGTTGTGCCTTAGCAGCAATGGCTGCCATTAAAGTAAATACAAGGCTTAAGCTTAAACCTCCCAAAAGTGCAATGCCAATAAATTCTATTTGATTTGCAATGGGATTACCCATTAAAATAAAAAAAATAAGTAGACTAACGATCACCATAATTAGCATAATGATCGTACTATAAATTAGTTTAGATATTATAAAATGAATCGGACTGCTTATTGAATAAAAATAAAGCATTCGTCCCTGGCTTTCCTGCAAGAAGCTTTTTGCCACAGCATTTACACAAACAAACAATTGGACGATCCAAAATAGTGCATTATAGACAATGCTATCTGGCTGGCCTATGGCGAGGTATAAAACGAAAATTGTAGATACCACATATAACAATACTCCAAAAAAAGTATGCTGCTGCCGCATTTCCAACAACAAATCCTTTTTAAGTAGTGTTATTATTTTATTCATTTATGAAATTATTAATTACATACAACAGCACATGGTCCATCTTTAACTAAAATTCGGTCGTCCGGGGTCGGTTGTCCGATTTCTTGCTAATCCAACTTCGAGCATATCCTACACCTCGGTTCATAAATATCTTTCTCTCCCAGCAAAACCTGGCCACCGGTTTTTACTTTGCGGTAACTGATATTGGCAATATTGCCACAAACCACGCATATCGCATGCAACTTGGTAATATAATCAGCAACTGCAAGAAGGTTGGGCATTTGTCCAAATGGTTTTCCCTGGTAATCCATATCAAGTCCTGCAACTATTACCCGCATACCCTTAAATGCAAGTTGTTCACAAACGGTGGCTATCTGGTCATCAAAGAATTGGGCCTCATCAATTCCTACCACATCCACATCCTGGGCAAGTAATAAAATCGTTTGAGAATTATCAATAGGGGTAGAAATTATGTTGTTTTTATCGTGGCTTACTATTTTAATTTCATCATAACGCGTGTCTACAGCGGGTTTAAATATCTCCGCCTTAAGATTTGCAATTTTTACGCGTTTAAGGCGACGAATCAATTCTTCAGTTTTACCACTGAACATACTACCACAAATTACCTCGATCCAACCACGCCTTTCACCCCTGAAATTCGGTTCTATGAACATTTTTTATATTTAATTTTAATATCAATTTGTAACTTAGCCATGATTGCAAGGTTAAAATGATTTTTTGTATAATCAAAACAAACATTTCTTTTCCGACATTTTTATTAATCATTGACGTTTTATGGATAGAGTGCAAACACTCCTGCAAAAATTACAAAGTCAACTAGAACAAAATTGTCCTGCTGAAGAACTCTTGCACACGACCGAAATGTTGCATGCAGAAATTTTGCTAAATGCCGGAAGTAGTCCAATAAATTTATCAGATAAGGTTTGCATCATTGCTCCTGCTTTTCATTATTCACCAGCACCAGAGAGTGAGATTAAAGATAAAGAGGAAGAAGAAAAGCCCGAAAGAATAGTTGAAGTGTTGCAGGTAGACGAAAGAGAGATCGAGGCAGAATTGGAACAGATAAAAAAGAAAGCAGAATCTGTAAATGCTCTGAGTGCCCATTCAAGGCCTGATTATGAGTATGATCCTATCGAAGACATTCCCACTTTGGCAATGCAGGCTCCGGTAAGCGAATCACCGCGCAATAAAAATGAATTGCCTTTTGAATATCCTGAATCGCTGAATGACCGGTTAAAACAGGTGAAAATAGAATTATCTCAGGCGCTGACTTCTGCACCTATAAAGGATCTTAAGAAAGCCATTGGCGTGAACGATCGCTTCTTATTTATCAATGAATTATTTAGGGGAGATGAAGCGATGTATGAACGGAGTATTAAAACAATTCAGAATTTTTCCATTTATGCAGAAGCTGAATTTTGGATTCGCCGGGAATTGAAAGTAAAAATAGGATGGCTTGATTCTGACCCTGTGGTAAAAGAATTTGATCAACTGATCAAAAGAAGATTTTTATCTTAAGGAAAAATTTAATCCGTTTTTTTAGGTTCATCTTCTCCCATTACAAGGTTGACACCCCCATCTTTTAATATTTGTTCCATATTCCTGTCATTATCAACTATACCTTTCTCTTCCAGCATACGCATATCTTTTGCATCGCGTAAAAATTCAGAAGCAAAAATAAATTCATTGAGTTTGTTATGCTTGCTGAAAATGATATCCTTATTAGAACCTACCCACTCTTTTTTCCCATCGTACAAATACAAAATATTTTCACCAATTTCCATTACACTATTCATATCATGAGTGTTTATAATTGTGGTTATATTATTTTCCACAGTTATTTCATGAATGAGTTTATCAATTACCATAGAAGTGTGCGGATCGAGACCCGAATTGGGTTCATCACAGAATAAATATTTTGGTTTCAAAACTATAGCCCGCGCAATTCCCACTCTCTTCATCATCCCACCACTTATTTCTGCCGGGAATTTTTTATTTGTGTCCTCAAGGTTCACCCGTGCAAGTACATCATTTACCCTCGCGAGCTTTTTGCTCGAACTCCAGTTAGTAAACATATCCAGCGGAAACCTTACATTTTTTTCAACAGTCATACTATCAAATAAAGCAGATCCCTGGAAAAGCATGCCGATTTGTTGACGTAATTCTTTTCTTTCTTCTTCAGGCATCTCTACAAGATTTTTGCCATCAAAAAGAATATCTCCGCTATCCACTTCAAATAAACCAACCAGGCATTTTTGCAAAACCGTTTTGCCACTTCCGCTTGTTCCTATTATGAGGTTAGTTTTACCAGTGTCCATCATAGCACTGACATCTTTCAATATTTGCTTATCGCCAAAAGATTTATTTACATTTTTTATTTCAATCATGAAAAAAATATTAAGTACTTCATCATTTCTATAAATTATATTCTAAAGAATAAAGAATGCAAGAATATAATCAGCAAAAAGAATTAGTATACAACTTGTGATAACGGCCGTTGTACTCGCACGCCCAATTTCTAATGCACCGCCTTTTACATTGTATCCATAATAAGAAGGAACTGCACTTATAATAAAAGCAAAGGTGTACGCTTTAGCTAATGCAAACCATACATTTTTTGCAGAAAAACTCTGCCTAAGACCACGATCAAAAGTGTCTGCCGATACTATTCCACCAAGGGTACTTGCAAGCCGGCCACCATAAATACCTAAAACCATGGCGAGTACTACCAAAAGTGGAATCGTAATAAGCGCTCCTAAAATTTTTGGAGCGATCAAATAGGATTTGGTATTTATACCCATAATTTCCAAAGCATCTATTTGCTCGCTTACGCGCATATTGCCCAATTCGCCTGCGATTTTACTGCCAATAACACCGGCGAGTACAATACACACAAGTGTCGGCGCAAACTCGAGAATCACCGTATCACGAACCACCTGTGCAATGGTTTCTTTGGCGATGATGGGATTAGTAAGTTGATAGGCAGTCTGCACGGCACTCACAGCACCCATAAATATAGAAATAACACAGACGATACCTAAAGCACCAAAGCCGATCTCTACAGATTGATGCATTAACTCTTTCCAATACATCTTAACATTTTCAGGGCGCGTAAACATACCCTTCATTGTCAATAAAAAACTACCTATTGTGGAAAAAAGTTTCATTTCAACTAATTAAAAAATTCAAACATTAATAATTCTACCGTGATTTAAAAATAATCGATTTATGCCAAAGGTTGATAATTGAAATTTAATTGATGAATTATTTAAATTACTTCTAATAAATACGCAATAAAAAGCTTTATGGCCGTATTAAAGTCAATAAATTATTTATTTCGTCAAATATCCGGACCGGCCTTCCTATTTTTTTTCCACCTGCTTGTTTGTTCCACTTTTCCAGGCAACATTTTCAAACTTTTTTCCTGGGCATCTATTACCGCTATAAGCACCATATTATAAATACTACGTACCTGGCTTCCCAATTGCAGAATATGTACCGGCTTATTAAGACCTAATAAAATTGGACCTATCGCATCTGCACCTCCTACTTCCTGCAAAAGGTTATAAGCTACATTTCCCGCAGTGAGATTAGGAAATATCAGCACATTTACATCCCGGTTTACCAACTCACTGAAAGGGTAATTATCTTTTAATATTTCCTTATTGAAAGCCACATTAGCCTGCATTTCACCATCTACCACAAGGTTGGGATCTTTTTCTTTTACTATTTTTCTTGCCCTCGCTACAGTTTTTGCCTCAGCCGAATTACTACTACCAAAATTAGAATAGCTCAACATAGCTACACAGGGTGAAATCCCAAAAGTGCGCACTTCCTTTGCAACCATTAGTGTAATGTCTGCGAGTTCTTCTGAAGTCGGGTTAAAATTCACCGTTGTATCTGCAAGAAACAAGGGTCCTTTTTTAGTCATTAGAATATACATTCCTGCTACTCTGCGTGAATCTTTTTCAAGACCAATTACTTGTAAAGCCGGCCGGATGGTATCGGGATAATTTTTAGAAAGCCCTGAAATCATTGCATCCGCTTCACCTGTTTCTACCATCATACAACCGAAATAATTTCGATCTCTCATTATCTTCCTAGCTTCATAAAGGTTAAAGCCTTTTCGTTGCCTTTTTTCAAAAAATTTATCGCCAAATTCATTTCTCTGTTCACGCATGATATCACTTTTAGGGTCTATGATTGTCATGCCTGAAAGATCGATGCCGCCTTCTTCTGCGATTGCAGAAATTCTTCCAGGGTTTCCTAATAAAATCGGGAATGCAATGCCTTCATCTAAAATTAATTGTGCTGTTTTTAAAATTTTTGAATTTTCAGCTTCTGCAAAAACGACTTTTTTGGGATCTTTTCTGGCCTTGGCGCCAATCACTCTCAGCAATTGATTATCAATACCTAATCTTTCATTAAGCTGGCTTTTATATTCTTCCCAATCTGTTATAGGGAAACGTGCCACACCACTATCCATAGCTGCCTGGGCAACGGCCGGTGCGACTGTAGTAAGCAAACGATTATCTAATGGCTTTGGAATTATATATTCCGGACCATAAACAATATTCTTTTCATTATAAGCCATCATCACAATATCGGGCACTGGTGAACGGGCAAGTTCTGCCAAAGCCTTTACTGCAGCCAGTTTCATTTCCTCATTTATTTGCGTTGCGCGCACGTCTAATGCGCCACGAAAAATATATGGGAAACCTAATACATTATTTACCTGGTTGGGAAAATCACTTCTGCCGGTAGCCATTATTACATCTTTGCGCGCTCCTGCTGCGAGATCGTATGAGATTTCAGGATCCGGATTGGCCATTGCGAATACGATGGGATTTTTAGCCATACTCTTCACCATTTCCGGAGTCACTACATTGCCCACACTTAAACCAATGAACACATCAGCACCCTTCATTGCTTCCGTTAATGTCAGATCTTTATTTTTGCTGGTAGCAAATTTTCTCTTTTTTTCATCGAGTCCTTCCCTGTCCTTATGTATTACACCTGTACGATCAAACATTACAAAATTTTCAGGATTAGCTCCCAGGGCTACATACAGTAATGCGCATGCCATAGCAGCTGCGCCGGCTCCACTCACCACAAAGGATGCTTTGCTGATCTTTTTTCTTTGTATTTCCAGTGCATTTAATAATGCTGCAGCGCTGATGATGGCGGTACCATGCTGATCATCGTGCATAACTGGTATCTGTAAACGCTTTTTTAATTCCTGCTCAATATAAAAACATTCCGGGGCTTTAATGTCTTCCAGGTTGATGCCACCAAATGTAGGCTCAAGAGCAGCGACGATTTCTACTATCTTTTGAGGATCTGTTTCATTAATCTCAATATCAAAAACATCTATGTCAGCAAAAATTTTAAATAATACTCCTTTACCTTCCATAACCGGTTTGCCGGCTACAGCCCCGATATTACCCAGGCCCAAAACTGCTGTTCCATTGCTAATCACACCTACCAGATTTCCTTTAGCTGTATATTGATATGCAGCATCTGGATTATCATATATTTCCATGCATGGAATTGCAACACCTGGTGAATAAGCTAATGAAAGATCCCTTTGCGTTTTGGTAGCTTTAGTAGGAATAACTTCTATCTTGCCAGGCCTGCCTTTTGAGTGATAATCTAGGGCTTCCTGCTTTCTCAAGCTTTTTTGCATACTATAAAATTAAAAAGAATCCTGGCCGGATATTTTTTTGTCAAAAAGAAAGCAAAGGTAGTTAATGTG
>JBDTXP010000056.1:0-12113 GCA_040006135.1 Ginsengibacter sp.
ATATGTGCGATATGGATCGGTTTATGGATCTCGCATCGAAAAATAATCTCGTCGTCGTGGAAGATAGTACTGAAGCATTAGGAAGTTATTTTAAAGGGAAGCATGCAGGCTCTTTTGGCTTGCTTGGGAATTTTAGCTATAATGGAAATAAAATAATTACAACCGGTGGTGGTGGCATGATCGTAACAAATGATGAAGCTTTTGCGCGAAAGGCAAAACATTTGACAACACAAGCTAAGAGTGATTCTTTTGAATATATCCATGATGAGGTGGGATATAATTACAGGCTGGTAAATGTTGCAGCCGCAATGGGTGTCGCACAAATGGAGCAATTGCCTACATTCATAAAAAGAAAAAAGGAAATTATTGCATTCTATAAAAGTGAATTAGAAAATATTGGAGATATCAGCTTTCAGCAAGTTTCTGATAATGTAACTCCTAATTGGTGGCTACCAACTATAATGACAGATCGCCAACGAGAACTTTTGAAAAAGCTAAATGAAAATAAATTGCAAAGCCGCCCTTTTTGGGTTCCCATGAATCAGCTTCGTATGTTTGAAAATGATGTGTATATTACTAAGGATGATCGCTCAAATTATATTTATAAAAAATGTTTGAGCATCCCATGCTCTACTAATATTACTGATGCTCAGTTAATGCAGGTAGTCGACGTTATTAAAAATGAATTTGCATAAACCAGTAGTATAAGTAATTAGGATATGTACAAGATTGCAAAAAGAATAATGGACTTGGTAATAGCTGTGATTGCTTTGATTATCCTATTGCCTGTTTTTATCCTGGTTATTATAATTTTGCTTATTACCGGGGAGCATGAGGTATTCTTTTTCCAAAAGAGAATTGGTTTTCAGAATAAACCTTTTTCTATCTGGAAATTCGCAACAATGCTAAAAAACAGTCCGAATATTGGAACAGGAATTATAACACTCCGCCAGGATCCACGTGTTACGCCATTCGGAAAATTCCTTCGCATTTCTAAAATAAATGAACTTCCCCAAATATTTAATGTGATTATTGGTAATATGTCAATTGTAGGCCCCAGGCCATTGATGCAGCAGAGCTTTGAATTATATGATAATGAGATCAGGAGTATAATTTATAAAAGTAAACCCGGTATTACAGGTATTGGCTCACTTGTTTTCCGTGATGAAGAAAAAATCATTTCACAGGCCAAAAACCCTGAAGAAATGTATCAGCATATATATCCATATAAAGGTGCACTGGAAATGTGGTATTACCAACACGCATCCTTTTTAACGGATTTAAAAATTATTATTTTAACTGGGTACTCTGTTTTATTTAATAATAATAATTTACCCCACAAAATATTTAAAGATCTGCCTGAAAATAAAACGTTTAATTTGAATACTACCGCGACTTCTAATTAAACTTCCCCTCAAAAAACCCATCTTATCACCAGTTTTTCTATTTTTGTTGCGCAAATACAACTATGGCTTTATTTCCAGATGATCAGACGTTATTAAATAATTTTAAGAATCCTGACAGTAAAGAGCAGGCATTTACTTCCATAATAAAAAAATACCAGGAGAAACTTTACTGGCATGTCAGGAGAATGGTGGTAGACCATGAGGATTCAAACGATATATTGCAAAACATGTTCATAAAAGTGTGGAAAGGGCTGGAAAATTTCCGCGAAGACAGTCAGCTTTATACCTGGCTTTATCGTATTGCGACAAATGAATCGCTTACATTTTTATCTCAGCAAAAGAAACGACATGCTACGTCTTTGAGTGATGATGAAAATGGGTTAAGCAACAAGTTAAAGAGTGACACACATTTTGATGCTAACAAACTTGAGTGGAAACTGCAATTGGGAATTCAATCGTTACCAGAAAAGCAACGATTGGTGTTTAATCTTAGATATTATGATGAAATGCCTTATGAGCAAATGAGCAGAGTTCTTGAAACCAGTGAAGGAGCTCTTAAAGCCAGTTACCACCATGCTGCGAAAAAAATTGAAGATTATATATTAAATAATTAAACTTTCTATAGAAACAATAGTCTGTAATTCAAATGAAAATTTCTGAAGAAATAATAAATGAGTTGAAGGAAATAAGCCCGGTATTGGCAAAAATGGATCGAGATAATCCTTTTTCGGTTCCGGATGGTTATTTTTCTGCGCTTTCAGATAGGTTGCTTATTAATACAAAAATATATGCTGAGCAAGCTGACACAAGCATCAATTCAGCCAGGGTGCCGGAAGGTTATTTCAATGACTTAAGCGGCCAGATATTAAATAAAATAAAAAATCAAGATTCATCGGTTGAAGAATTTCCTTTATTGGCTTCATTGAAAGATAAAAATGTTTTCTCAGTGCCGGAAGGCTATTTTGAAAGTTTGAGTAATCAGGTTCTGAGTAAAATCTCATGTAAACCAGCAAAAGTAATATCAATTAAAAACTGGATGAAATATGCTGCAGCAGCAATGATAGCGGGTGTATTGGCAATAACGGGATTGCAAAATTATCACGGAAGTAATGCAAATAAACAAGTAGCTTCTATTGATAAACTACCATCTTATATTCAATCTTCTTTCCAGTACAAAACCCCTGCGCAGGTGAATGAGGGTATTGCTTCGCTTTCAGACGATCAGATAGTAAAATATCTTGAAAAACATGGTAACATAATCGACAATGATCTTCTTGTGAAAGATGTAAATGCTGACGAGTTGCCTGCTACAACAGATTATCTTAATGATGAGAATACATTAGGTGATTATTTAGATAAAATAGATAACATTTCAAAAAATTAATGATGAAAAAATTACTACTTATACTATTTTTGTTTTCTGCTTCATTTTCAATGCAGGCGCAGGATGGCGGCAATAATCGCCAGGAAAAAATTGAAGCACTTAAAATTGCTTTTATTACTCAGAAACTGCAATTGACCCCGGGTGAAGCTGAAAAATTCTGGCCGGTTTATAATCAATACACTGAAGAAATAAAAGGTATTACAAAAATGTCCGGAACCAATGACGTTCTGGATAATGAACAACAATTATTAAATGTTCGCAAAAAATACAAGACAACATTTGAAAAGGTAATAGGGCCCCAAAAAATGAATAATTTATTCAATGCAGAAAGAGAATTCAGAAATGTACTCATCAAGCGGTTAAAATCCCGAAATCAACAGCGAAACCGATAAGGAAAGAATCAAGTATTAAAATTTTTTTAAATGAAATATAGGAGAAGTTAAAATTTCTCCTATTTTTGTATCTAGGTGTTTTTCATAGGTTAGCAACGGCCAGCCCTTTTTAGGGCAGGCCTTTTTTATTTAAAGCATCTAAAGTTTGACTACTGGGTTTTTGATATCATGATAAAATAGGAAGGTCCATTTTTCTTTTTCGCCGGCCTCTTTCCATTGCTGTCTGAGTTGCATAGCTTTTTCGCCATCAAAATCATATTTAGCCTTGAACTTATTTTTTAATTGTTGAAATTGTGGCGCTACATCACCACCATAAAAAATAATTTCTTTATTTTCTGTAATAATGAAAACCTGGTGATAGCGGCTATGGGCACCGGTTTCGCGATAAGTAATATAGCCATCAATCAGCCCTTCACCCTCTATTAAATGTAGTTGCTCTTTATCTTTTAAAAACGAAAAATCCTCGGATATGTAGGACAACGATTCTTTTGAGAGCGCAAATTCCCATTCATGCTTGTTGATATAATAATCAGCATTTTCAAATGCGGGTAATTGCTTATCAGGCAATGCCATTCCACCTGCATGGTCTTTATGCAAGTGAGACATCAGTACTTTAGTTATATCTCCGGAATTAAGTCCGTAAGCTGCCAGGTTCTTATGAATTTGTAGTTGGCCGTTTTCGGAAAACCCAAGTCCTGTATCTAATAATAAAATGTCACGGGAAGTGATAACCAGAAAAGGTTGTATTTCTACCAATAAACTTCCACGACTTCTTTTCTGTATGTCATCTTTACCTGGGATAAATGGTTGAAATATTTTTGTCTGGTCTATTGTAAAAGCACCTTCACTTAAGGGAATAATTTTCAATAGAAAGATTTTAAGTTTTAAACGATTTTAACTTCAAACAGGTTTTACCGCAGTACCATTTGCCGATCTGCATCCAATCGAATTAAGATAAATATCAAAATAGTAAAAGTAAGCAAAGAAGAGCCACCATAGCTCATTAATGGTAAGGTAATACCAATCACTGGCGCAAGGCCTATTGTCATACATATATTTATGCTAACATGAAAAAACAGGATTGCACAGAGACTATAAGCATATACCCTTGTAAAGGTACTTCTTTGCCGCTCGGCAATAAATATGATGCGCAACATAAATAGTACATAGAAGATAATGACCAAAGAACTGCCCCAAAATCCAAAATTTTCCCCTACTGTAGTGAAAATAAAATCCGTATGCTGCTCGGGTACAAAGTCGCCCTGGGTTTGTGTGCCTTTTAAAAAACCTTTTCCTAAAAGGCCGCCAGATCCAATAGCAATTTTAGACTGCTTAACATTATAATTTTCTTTCGCCTTTTTCTTTTCCTTTGACTTTGCTAGTGCAGCCAGCTCTGTTTTATCAAGAGTTTTTCCATTAGCCTCAGGTACATAATCAACTCCAAATGTATTCATGACTCTTTCTACCTGATATGGCTGTAATATTTTAGTAAATAAATAGGGTACAGCAAAACGCTGTATACCTACACAAAGCAACCAGACGCCCACAATTAATACTACAATTCCTTTATCTCTTTTAATAGACCGTCGTAAAACGTAAATAGTTATTGCAGCAATTATTGTGAGAACGAGTGCCAGAATATTTTTATCAACGAGTATAGTGGCGACAACAAGAACTGCCAAAGAAAATCCTATTATCAGGTAAGCAGCAGGTAAGCCCTCTCGGTACATTGGAATAAGGAAAGCAAAATAAACCAATGCTAATCCTGTTTCATTTTGAAAAATGCTGAATACTGCAGGAGTAAGCACCAATGCCGCTGCAATTAATTGCGATCGTGGTTTTGAGAAATCAGTTTCAGGCCTTGATAAATATTTTGCAAGAGCTAGTGCTGCAAATATTTTGCAAGTTTCCACAGGTTGTAAATTGAAGAATCCGAGTGGTATCCATGATCTGGAACCATTTATATCTTTACCTAAAACGAATGTTGCTAATAACAATAAAATACCCAAAGCATAACCAAGATTGGCTGTAGCTGTAAAAAATTTACTATCAGTGAGTAGAATAAAAATTGCTATAACTGTCGATAGGCCAATGAATAATGTTTGACGTGCATAATTTTTTTTCAGTCCTGTAAGATTGCGAATAATATTATCACTGTGATGATATTCTACTGAGAAAATACACATTAATCCAATAGAAACTAAGATGATATAAAACCATACCATGAGCCAGTCTATTCCTTTCGAAAGTTTTACCTGTTCGTTCATGATTTAAAATTGTTACCTGTTTTTTATTGAGTCTGCGATCTTCTGTTTTTCTGGTAGGAGCGCCTCCCGATTTTTTTTATCCAATGAATTTTCATTTTTTACAGGAATAGAATCTTTATTCGAAGTCGTCGTTGCTTTATTAGCCTTTAATTTTTCCAGGGTTTCTAAATTATCCTCATCTTCAATTCCGATAGTATCTTTTGCGCGTTTAATATACCCTTTTTCCTGAAGATAAGAAGTGTCCTTAGCGTGCCTTATAGAATCTTGTTGTTTGATCAACTGGTAAATTCTTGGCGGCATTAAATTCGTGTTTGCTATAGATTCTACTTTTGCTTTTCGTTCAGGTCCCGCTATTGAATCGTTCAAATATTGTTCAATCATAAGGCTTGCAATTGGTGCTGAGGACGTAGCGCCAAAACCTGCATTTTCACAAATTACAGCAATAGCTATTTTAGGATTTCTTCTTGGAGCAAAAGCGGCGAAAACTGCATGGTCCTTTTGCTTAACTCCTTTGTAGGAATTTTCCACTGTACCCGTTTTACCACAAACTATAATTCCCGGCACTTTGGCTGCTGCACCAGTTCCTCTTTCCATTACACCTTGCATGCCGTCGTGTACAGATTCAAAAACAGTATCTGCTATGTCTAGTGCCTTGTGGCGCAATTTAAAAGAATCGAGCAACCCAAACTGATCTCCGCCATCAATTGAATCCACCATGTGAGGCGTGATATACCATCCCTTGTTGGCCAGGTATGCCATCTCGTTAGCGATTTGTAATGGTGTAACGTCTACCTCGCCCTGGCCAATGCTTACGGAGCGAAAAGTGCAAAAATTCCAATGGTCCTTTCCATAAATTTTATCATAGGTTGCAGGGGTCGGAATTTTTCCTCCTTTTTCAGAAGGCATATCGATACCTAACTTATGACCCAGACCAAATCCATACATATAATTATCCCAAACTTCCAGCGCTTTTCTTACAGAACCTATGGCAGGATTATTTATTGTCCGCTGCATCACATTAGCAAAATAGGTGTTATCAGAAACAGTAATTGCCTGCTTTAAATTAAAAGTGCCGATATCGAGACACCTCATTGGCCTGCCGCAGCCATAAAATGCTCCTGAGCACGTAAATGAAGTCGAAGGTGTAATCACCCCTTCCTGAAGCCCTACGAGCGCCTGCAATGTTTTAAAAGTAGAGCCGGGTGCATAAGTTGCGTTTATTGATCGGCTCAGCATGGGCAACCTTGGATCCAAAAGAATATCCGCAAAATGCTTTCTTCTTTCAGCACCGGTAAGAAGACTTGGTTTATAAGTAGGACTGTTCACCATTGCAAGTACCCCACCTGTTTGTGGGTCAATGGCTACAATAGCACCAATTTTATTTTCCATAAGGTGCTCACCTAATTTTTGCAGATCAATATCGAGTGCAAGGTGAAGGTTTTCGCCGGCGATCGCGGAGGTATCAAATCGACCATTCTCAAGCCTGTCCGTAAGTCGGTTTTTATTATCTCTTTTCCAATATTCAATACCTCTCTGCCCCATCAGCACGCGCTCATAACTCCTTTCCAGGCCCGTCTTCCCGGCATAGTCTCCCATTTGATAACCTTCACCTTCGTGTCTTTTTAGAAAGTTAGAATCAACTTCCGAGAGGTAGCCAAGAATATTACCAGCTGCATCATACGGATAATCACGGACAGGTCTTTCCTGCAAATAAAATGCAGGTACAAATTTATACATGCTCTCATTAATTCGCGCAATCATATCAGGGGCAAGCGAAGATTCAAATACCGATGGGCGATAGCTCCTGTTTTTAATAATTGCAGTTATAATTCTTTTCCTGAATTCCGCAGTGTCAATTTTTAAAATACGGCAAAGATTTAAAGTATCCAGGTTTAAACCTTTAAGTTTTCCCGGTGTTACCATCAGATCATAGATAATGGTATTTCTTAAAATAGCTTTTCCTTTACGGTCAAATAGTATTCCCCTATCCGGATAAACCACCTTCCTGAATTTCCCTTGCTCATCTGCCATAATGGAATATTTAGTATTTAATACCTGAAGGCTGAAAAGGCGTGAAATAATCACCAATCCCATAAAGAGAATGAGTATAATGATGATATTTTTTCTTGACTGGTTGAACACGCGGGGGTCAGATTAATATAGTATGGAAGGTGAAGCAGTGCGAATACAAAAATACTATCTCTATATTGTATTGGTTCTAAATCTTTGTTTCCTGGTGAATAATAATTCTGTTAAAAATATTAAGCCAAGGCTTAGGGCAGTTGATAAAATAATTTTCATTAAAAAATAAAAAACTCCTCCGGTTTGTAATAATTGAAGGAAAAATAAGAACGTATGATGAACTACTGTAAGTATGAGCACATAAGTGAAATAGGGCGTGAATCCCATACTTTTTGTGGAAGGTTCCTGGTAGTTGCTTTCTGTACCTTCCTGTGATATAAGCAGGTTAATCAGAAATGGACGGAAATACGCAATTAATACGCACGGTGCTGCATGAAGGCCGTATGTTTTAGTAAAACAATCAAGGGCAAAGCCAAGAGCAAATGCGAGAATCATTTGTGTACGCCTGCCCATTTTAAATGGCAGCCATAAAATAAATAAAAAATACAAATACGGTATTGCAAGATGATGTAATGGTGGAACCTGGTCCAATACAAATACCTGCACGAGAATAAAAAGACAAAAGCGCACAATATTTTTTACGAGTGTGCTCATTTATTCGTTACTTTTTTTAAAAGTTGGCGAGGCTCTTCAGTTTGAAAGTTTTTTATAATATAAGTATATTGAAGTGCCTGGAAATTAGCTGCCGGATGCAATCTTATTGTATAAGTGCTGCTGCTTTTGTCGTTGATAATATCTTTAACGTAACCAACTAATAATCCAGCGGGAAATTTATCAGAGAATCCGCTTGTTATCACAGTATCTCCTGCGACTATCTTTACAGCTTTTGAAATATCTTTTAGTAAAAGAATTTTTGGGGAAATCCCATCCCACACTATAGTTCCGGTTTCTCCTGATCTTTTTAATCTTGCACTTAAATTACTTTGTTCATGAAGAAGACTCATCACGACAGCATAATTATTACTCACATCCATTACACTACCTACCACAGCATTATTAGGATCTATCACACCCATATCTGCGTTTATGCCTTGTTGTGAGCCTCTATGAATAATGATATAATTATTTTGCTGATTAACGGAATTGCGCACCACTTTGGCGGATAAATACAAAAACTTTCTGGCCGCAGCTATCGTATCATTTTTTAAAAAATCAACAACGGTGTGTGATGCTGTGTCTGGCAGTTCGAAATCTTCCTTAAGCTTGTTATATAATATTTCGTTTGCTTTTACAAGAGAGTCATTAGTGCGTTTGAGCTGAAAATAGTATTGAATTTTATTGTACTGTTTACTCAATGTGCCGGTAGCCTCATTGGCCACAGCAGAATAAACCGTGTGATGATACCTGTTATAAGTGAACAGCATGTAGAGAGAAATACCTATTAGAAATAAAAAAAACAGGAAATTGAAATAAACGCGGATGAAAATAAAAATATTTCGCATGTTTATTTTGCGGTATTACCGGAATTTTTTGCTTGGCAACAACATATAAAATTTTTTAAAAGCGGTTGCTATTATCTCATTACAAATGGATACTTGTCATAATGCTTGAGTGCCAAACCTGTACCTCTAACTACACTCTTTAATGGATCATCAGCAATGTGTACAGGTAATTTTATTTTAGCTCCCAATCGCTTATCAAGGCCACGTAATAAAGCTCCACCGCCTGTAAGGTAAAGGCCACGCCTGTAAATATCAGAAGCAAGTTCAGGTGGTGTTGTTTCCAGGGCTTTTAAAATACCTTCTTCAATTTTAAAGATGGATTTATCGAGTGCTTCAGCGATTTCCTGGTAGCTTACCATGATTTGTTTTGGAATACCAGTTACAAGGTCACGGCCGTTAACAGGCATATCTTCTGGCGGATTGTCAATATCTTTCATAGCAGCCCCAATCTGAATTTTAATCTGCTCGGCTGTGCGCTCACCAATTAATAAACTATGATATCTTCTAAGCGCTTCCATAATATCAGCAGTAAATTCGTCACCTGCCACCCTTATAGATTGATCGCAAACAATACCTGCTAATGCGATTACTGTAATTCCTGTGGTACCGCCGCCGATATCAATGATCATGTTACCTACAGGTTCTTCCACATCTATGCCTATCCCTAAAGCCGCAGCCATAGGTTCATGTAATAAATAAACTTCTTTGGCGCCTGCCTGCTCTGCACTATCTCTTACTGCACGTTTTTCTACTTCCGTAATACTGCTGGGTATACATATCATCATTCTCCAACTTGGAGGAAAGAGTGGTTTTTTAGGATAAATCTTTTTGATCATCTCCCTGATCATTAGTTCTGCCGCATTAAAATCAGCAATTACTCCATCTTTCAATGGTCTTACGGTGCGTATGCTCTCATGCGTTTTTTCATGCATCATCAAAGCCTTCTTTCCTACTGCCAGTATATTTTTAGGATTGTTGCGATCGAGGGCTACTATTGATGGTTCATTTACTACCACTACATCATTATGAATGATAAGTGTGTTAGCAGTGCCCAGGTCAATTGCTATTTCCTGGGTAAAAAAATTGAAAATGCCCATGTTTTATTTGAGGTATATTGAATGTATTAATGGGTGCAAAGTTGTGGAAATAATTTGGAATAACCCATTCATGACCACACGCTTTATGAAAACGTAGTTTTTTTTTATAAATTGTATCACAAGGGCTGCACTCAATCAACAAATTCATATCCTATATCCGGCCGGTAATACATTCCATCAAAATGGATCTGGTCCAGCGTCTCAACACAAAGTTCAAGGGCCTCAGGAAGCGACCCTGCAATTGCAGATGCAGTGAGAACGCGTCCGCCGTTGGTAATCACTTTTTTATCTTTTTGTGATGTGGCTGCCTGGAAAACTGTTACACCGCCACGGGTCTCATCAATATGCTTAATGGCCTGGGGATTTTCTAGATATATGAAATCAATTTGTTTTCCTTTTTCAATTTCGCCGGGATAGCCGCCGGAAACGGCTACAATGGTTGCAGCACTTTTTTTATCAATTATTATTTGTTGCTCATCAAGTGAACTATTTGCCATTCCTTTTAGCAATTGAGTAAGATCGTTTTTTAGCCGTAACAAGATTGTCTCAGTTTCCGGATCTCCCAGCCTGCAATTATATTCAATTACTACAGGCTCATCATTTACCTTAATGAGACCGAAAAATAAAAAACCTTTATATTCAATATTTTCAGAACGCAATCCCTCTAAAGTGGGGTTTATTATTTTTTCTTTCACCTTTTGCATGAAATGATCTGTCGCAAAAGGTACGGGGCTAATTGCACCCATTCCTCCAGTATTTGGTCCTGTATCATTTTGACCTATTTTTTTATAATCCTTTGCTTCCGGCAAGAGCAAATAATTTTTTCCATCGGTTAAAATAAACACACTCAATTCTACTCCGGTGAGAAATTCTTCTATTACCACTTTACTCCCTGCCGCTCCAAATTTATCTTCTTTTAAAATTGATGAAAATTCTTTCAACGCTTCTTTATGGGTGGGACATATGAGCACGCCTTTTCCTGCCGCCAAACCATCTGCTTTTAAAACGATCGGTAAAGAATGTAATTGAATATATGATATACCCTTTTCAAAATCTGTAGTGTCAAACTCGGAAAAGCCGGCCGTCGGAATACCGTATTTTTTCATAAATTTTTTTGCAAAAGATTTACTTCCCTCCAATTGTGCACCTTCTTTGCCGGGACCGGTAATAATTATATTTTGTAATTCTTTTATGTTTTTGAAATAATCATAAATACCAAGCACCAGAGGTTCTTCGGGACCAACAAATACTAATTCAATTTTTTTTTCTAGACAAAAATCTCCAACCATTTTAAAGTTGTTTAGATCCAATTGAACATTCTCACCCAATTCGGCTGTGCCTGCGTTTCCGGGCGCTATGTATATGATATGCGCATCATTGCTTTGGTTGAGTTTCCAACAGATTGCATGTTCCCTTGCACCCGAACCAATGATAAGAATTTTCACTATAACTTTTATTTAATAAGCAAGTTACTAATCTGCTTTTCAAATTGATACTTCATTTTTTATTTTATTTATCAAACAGGGTATTTGAATTTTAAATTAAATGTTTATTTTACACACTTACCTATTTCAATAAACTGTAAAATTTTCCTATGCAAAATGACCTGCAAAAAACTGCACATCCGCCAGCATTGTTTATACTTTTTTTTACTGAAATGTGGGAGCGTTTTAGCTACTATGGAATGCGTGCTTTATTGGTGTTATTTTTAATTACTTCATTCACCGGTGGCGGATGGGGATGGGAAAGAAAAGAGGCGCTGCAGCTTTATGCTGTTTATACAGGCCTTGTTTATCTCACACCAATTATCGGCGGATGGATAGCTGATAAATTTATAGGTTACAGGAAAGCTGTAATTTTTGGGGCATTAATAATGACCCTGGGACACGCCAGTATGGCGATGGACACACACTTCTTTTTCTACCTGGGATTATCTTTGCTTATTATTGGTAATGGGTTGTTTAAGCCTAATATTTCTTCTAT
>JBDTXP010000057.1:0-12078 GCA_040006135.1 Ginsengibacter sp.
AGAATTGTTTGATCGTATAGAAGAGAATAAAAGTCTTGCTGAGAAAAATCCTTCTGCAGATTATAATGATATTATTACTGAGCTCGAAAAGAAAATTGATTACGCAAGAAAAGACATTACCGATAAATTAACCCCCTGGCAAAAAGTACAATTAAGTCGCCACCCGGACAGGCCATACACTTTGGAATATATTCTTAAAATGTTTACGAATTTCATCGAATTACATGGCGACAGGAATGTAAAAGATGATAAGGCTATGATAGGTGGTCTGGCAGATTTTGACGGGCAAACCGTTATGGTAATTGGTCAGCAAAAGGGTACAAATACCAAGACCCGTCAGCTACGCAATTTTGGTATGGCTAATCCGGAAGGATACCGGAAAGCGTTAAGATTAATGAAACTTGCTGAGAAATTCAATATACCGGTGCTTACATTAATTGACACACCGGGAGCATTTCCTGGTCTGGAAGCTGAAGAGCGGGGACAGGGAGAAGCAATTGCAAGAAATATTTATGAAATGATTCGCCTAAAGGTTCCTGTAATCTGTGTGATAATTGGTGAAGGTGCAAGTGGTGGTGCGTTGGGGATAGGTGTAGGCGATAGAGTTTTAATGTTGGAAAATTCGTGGTACACAGTTATCTCACCTGAAAATTGTAGTTCCATCTTATGGCGGAGTTGGGCGCAAAAAGAAATTGCCGCAGAGCAATTAAAATTAACGTCAGAAGATATGCTCAAATTTGGACTTGTTGAAGGTATCATTCCGGAACCACTCGGTGGTGCTCACTGGAATTATGATGAAGCAGCAGCCAATTTAAAGAAATATATTAAACCCATATTTGAAGAATTAAAAAATATAAGTCCTGAAGAAAGAATAACGCAGCGCATTGAGAAATTTCATAAAATGGGATTTTACGAGGAAACCTGAAAATAAAAATGAATCTATTGTGTCACTGAAAAAAATCTTACGCGGTACAGGCGTAGCCATCATCACACCGTTTACTTCAACTAAAGAAGTTGATTATGAGGCATTAGAAAAAGTGATTAATTATGATATTGATAATGGAGTAAATTATATTGTTTCCCTGGGAACAACAGGTGAAACACCGACATTAAGCAAGGACGAAAAAAAATCTATAGTTGATTTTACGATAAGTAAAGTAAATGGGAGAGTACCGGTAGTAGTTGGCGTTGGCGGGAATAATACTCAAAATATTATAGAAAGTATGCAGGATGTTCCTGCTGACAAAGTAACGGCTATCCTGAGTAACAGTCCTTATTATAACAAACCATCTCAAGAGGGAATTTTCCAGCATTATAAAATGCTAGCTGAAAATGCACCAGTACCTGTTATATTATACAATGTACCTGGACGTACCGGTAGCAACATCAGCGCTGAAACAACATTAAGGCTTGCACAGGAATGTGAAAATATCCAGGGCATTAAAGAGGCCAGCGGCAACATGGTGCAATGCATGCATATATTAAAAGATCGACCTGATGATTTTTTGGTGGTGAGTGGAGATGATCATCTCACACTTCCTTTGATTGCTTGTGGAATGGATGGAGTGATAAGTGTTGCGGCTAATTGTTTTCCCAAAGAGTTTTCGTCTTTAGTTAATGCATCTTTAGAAAATGATTTCGGAACGGCCTGCCAGTTTCATTATAAATTATTGGAGGGAATGGATCTGTTATTTGCAGAAAATAATCCAGCCGGGGTAAAAGCGTTTTTAGCCGAAATGGGCATAATTCAAAATGCTTTGAGACTTCCTCTTGTGCCGCTAAGCAATCCATTGCACGAGAAAGTCAAAGCTTTTTTGAAAACGATTTGATTATCCAAATAGAAATATTTTATTTTGAAAAAAGTATTTGCTTCATGCTTAACCTTTCTATTTCTTCAATTGGCGGTTTGCGCGCAACTTCATGTTACTTTTCAAATAATTCATGAGCCTTCAGCGCACCTTTATGACGCTAAGTTTATAGCCGGGGATTTTAATAGTTGGTCACCGAATGACACATCAAAAAAATTTATAAATAAAAACCTGGTGCTTTCATTATCACCTGGAAAGTATGAGTATAAAATAACCCGGGGTAATTGGTTTGCAGGTGAATCTGATTCCATGGGAAAAGGTCTGATCAACAGGCATTTCACACTTTCATCTGATACAACCATATTAATTTCAATAGCCGGATGGAACGATGACTTTAATAAGAAAGATATTATTCCTCAGCACACTGCTTCAGAAAATGTGCATATAATTGATAGCGCTTTTTTTGTGCCGCAGCTAAATCGTTATCGTAGAATCTGGGTTTATTTACCGCCAGGCTATAAAAAAAATCTAAAAAAATATCCTGTGTTGTACATGCATGATGGGCAAAATCTTTTTGACAATGCAACATCATATTCAGGAGAATGGGGAGTGGATGAATTTCTCGATTCAATTAATAAAAAAAATAAGCAGGAAGTAATTGTTGTAGGAATTGATAATGGCGGAGAATTTAGAATGAGTGAATATAATCCTTATGCATTCCAAAATTTTAAAGCTGAAGGAAAGGAATATGTTGACTTTCTTGTAAAGACACTCAAGCCATTTATTGACAAAAAGTACCGTACGCTTTCTGCAAAGAAGTTTACTTTTATTGCCGGTAGCTCTATGGGCGGTTTGATTTCATTATACGCTGTAATACAGTATCCTTCTGTGTTCCAGGCAGCTGGTATATTTTCGCCGGCTTTCTGGACTGCACCTGTCCTTGATTCACTAGTTACAAAAGATGCTTCAAAAGTGCATGCTAAATTATTTTTCTATGCAGGTGGCAAAGAATCTAAATCAATGGTCAGTGATATGAAAAAAATTGAAGGAATTATTCAAAAAAGATCTACTTCAAAAATATATGAAAAGATAGATCCTGAAGCACACCATAATGAGCAGGCCTGGCGTAAATACTTTCCTTTATTTTATAAATGGGCAATTGAATAATTTGCAAATAGGAAAATGTGCAAATGTGATAATGTGCTAATTCGAAAATATGGTGAGCCCTGAAAGGGCAATATATTTAGAACGATTGGCAATGCCATTCGTAAAACATAGGCCAATCAGGCTCTTCGGTAAATCGGGTTAATCTGAGGTTCTGACTTTAATATGTATTTTCTATACAATATAACATGCACCCTCAGACGCTATTTCGGTATTATTAAAAATACCGCAGGCTTCTTCCCGAAATGTTTCAAGATTGTCATACATTGATGAAAAGTGTCCTAGCAATAACCTTTTAGCTCCGGCCTTATGGGCAATAGTGGCTGCCTGGGTAGAAGTTGAGTGAAAACGTGCACCTGCTTTAATTTTTTCTTCATGTAAATAAGTTGATTCATGATAGACCATGTCAACGTTTAGGATCTTTTTGCAAATCGTTTCATCATAAATAGTGTCTGCGCAATATGCATAGCTTTTTGAAGGTGCTGCTGCAAAGGTCAATTGTTTGTTTTTGACCACCTTATCTTCACAAATAAAATCTTCTCCTTTTTTTAAATTTTCGTAAAAGGATTTGGGGACTTTAATTTTTTTAATATTGTCGAGATTAAGTTTTCGTGCATATTTTTTTTCCTGGAAAAGAAATCCCCAACATGGAATGCGATGAGTAACCATGAATGTTCTCACAGAAAAATGAGCATCTTCCCAAAGTATTCCTTCTTTTTCAAGTGAATGGAAAATTAAATTATATGGCAGTTTACTAGAGGATACAGCCAACTGCATATCTATTATTTCAGAAAGGCCAGGGGGACTATAAACATGAAGATCCTGTAACCTGTTGTTTAAAGCAAAACTTGTTATTAAGCCTATTAATCCGAAATAATGATCACCATGCAAATGAGAAATAAAAATATGGTTCAGATTTTTTCGCCTTATCTTATATCGATTCATTTGCATTTGAGTCCCTTCCCCGCAATCAACCAAAAAAGTTTGTTCTAACGTTTGTACTATTTGAGATGTAGGGTGCCGGTCATGTGCAGGTATGGCAGAGTTATTTCCCAGGATGGTGACTGCAATCATGATTTCTTTTAAGGGCGTTCAATAATTTAAAAATATTCAGTTTCAGGAAAGTAATTCCCGCTCTATTTCTTCCATTTGCACAATATCACAAGCTTCACTTTCAGAAGGTGTTACATTCATTTGTTCTATAAGACCATTTTCTTCAAGAAAATTTTCAACCTCTTTCTGCATTCCGCACAAAACCATAGAATGATTATGATCGTAATATTCTTGTTGAATGCTCAATAGGTTCTTTGCAAGATCTAAATCTATTTTGGCAACATTCTCTAGATTCACAACAAGGTTAGATACTTGTGCGTTTAAATATTTTAGCAGAAGTGTTCTTAATTCTTCTGTCATATTAGCAGCTAATTCAGTTTCTTCAAGACTAATTATGTGTAAAATTTCTTTGGTACTGATTTTGAAATTCATATATCGTCGGGATAAATATGCTTAAACAGGGGCTAAAGTCAAAGATATTAAAAACAAAAATCATTTTATATCAATTATAATAATTGGTATAAGTAATTGTCGAAATATTAAAATTTGTTTTATCTGCTTTAATTTAACCTTTATTTAAAAGCCTTTTCAACACATTGTGCATTCTTTATTTCGTAGTTTAATTAATTATATTCTTTATTATTGTATCGTATTAAATTCATTATAAATGGACAACAATTTTTCAACCCAGGTAAAGGAGATTATTTCTTACAGCAGGGAAGAGGCATTAAGGTTGGGTAATGATTTCATTGGCACAGAGCATTTGGTTCTGGGACTCATCAGGGATGGGGATAATACTGCTATGAAAATACTTAAGTCTTTGAATGTAGATGTTTATGAATTGAGGAAAGAAATTGAGCTTGCAGTAAAAGATAAAACCGGTAAAAATATTTCTAATATCAATTCACTTCCTTTAACCAAGCAAGCTGAGAAAGTGATTCGCATAACTGTTTTAGAGGCTAAGACAAACAAGAGCCCTATGGTGGAGAGCGAACACTTGCTGCTTTCTATTCTAAAAAATAAAGAAAATATTGCTACTCAGATTTTAAATCAGTTTGATGTGGACTATGATATGTTTAAAAGTGAACTTGGTTTTGTGAAAACAGATACCAAAGCAGAATACCAGGATGAAGAGAATGAAGAATTTGAAGAAGAGAAAAAATCTTATTCTCAACAACGTCCGGCAAAAGGCGCTGCTTCACAAGCGAAATCTAAAACCCCGGTACTGGATAATTTCGGAAGAGATATAACACGTCTCGCAGAAATGGATAACCTTGATCCTATCGTTGGCAGGGAAACAGAGATTGAAAGAGTTTCCCAAATATTAAGTCGTCGTAAGAAAAATAATCCCATTCTAATTGGCGAGCCCGGTGTTGGTAAAACTGCGATTGTTGAAGGACTTGCACTCAGAATTGTTCAGAGAAAAGTAAGTCGTGTTTTGTTTGATAAAAGAGTGATTTCTCTTGACCTTGCTGCATTAGTGGCTGGCACAAAATACCGCGGACAGTTTGAGGAAAGAATGAAAGCAATAATGAACGAGTTGGAAAAAAATCGCGACGTTATTTTATTCATTGATGAAATTCATACTATTATTGGAGCGGGCGGAGCAAGTGGCTCCCTTGATGCATCAAATATCTTTAAACCCGCTTTGGCGCGTGGTGAACTGCAATGCATAGGTGCTTCTACTCTCGATGAATACCGCATGTATATTGAGAAAGATGGTGCTCTTGACAGGCGTTTTCAAAAAGTAATGGTAGAGCAGCCAAGCGTTGAAGAAACTATTGAAATACTAAATAATATTAAAAGTAAATACGAAGATTATCATAACGTAATTTATGATAATGAAGCTATTGAAGCTTGCGTGAAATTGAGCGATCGCTATATGACTGACCGGCTTTTGCCTGATAAAGCAATTGACGTTTTGGATGAGGTTGGAGCTCGGGTACATTTAAAGAATATAAATGTTCCTGAAGAAGTGATAGAGCTGGAGAAGAAAATTGATGAGATTAAAAATGAAAAGAATAAAGTTGTAAAAAGTCAACGTTTTGAAGAAGCTGCTTCACTTCGTGATACAGAAAAGCGTCTGCAGGAAAGTCTTGAAAAAGCAAAAAATGATTGGGAGGAAGAAAGTAAGCACAAACGTTTCCCAATTAATGAAGAAGCTATAGCAGAGGTGGTAAGTATGATGACCGGTATACCTGTAAAAAGAATGGTGCAGGAAGAAACAGTTAAGCTAAGAAGAATGGGTGAAGACCTCACTGCGGCTGTTGTTGGGCAGGACGAGGCTATCCAAAAAGTCGTTAAGGCTATTCAAAGAAACAGGGTTGGATTGAAGGATCCGAAAAAACCAATTGGTAGTTTTATATTTCTTGGCCCAACTGGTGTTGGTAAAACCGAATTGGCACGCTCTCTCGCAAGGTATATGTTTGATAGCGACGATTCCCTGATAAGGATAGATATGAGTGAGTACATGGAAAAATTCACTGTTTCAAGGCTTATTGGAGCACCTCCAGGATACGTTGGTTATGAAGAAGGAGGTCAACTAACGGAGAAGGTGAGACGCAAACCTTATTCAGTAATCCTGTTAGATGAAATTGAAAAAGCCCATCCTGATATTTATAATATTCTACTCCAGGTGCTTGATGATGGGCAATTAACAGATGGTTTGGGAAGAAAGGTCGATTTTAAGAATACGCTGATCATCATGACATCAAATATTGGCGCACGGCAATTGAAAGATTTCGGTGAAGGTGTTGGATTTACAACAGCCACCCGTATTGAGAACTCTGAGGAAAATAATAAGGCAGTGATCGAAAAGGCTTTGAAAAGAACCTTTAGCCCTGAGTTTTTAAATAGGATCGATGATGTTGTTATTTTTAACCATTTAACTGAAGACAACATTTACTCTATTATTGATATTTTAATGAAAGGCGTTACCAAGAGGTTAGATAGTCTTGGGTTACGAATTGAATTAAAGGAGGATGCAAAGAAATTTATTTCTGAAAAAGGGTACGATTCACAGTTTGGTGCAAGGCCATTGCATCGTGCTATTCAAAAATACCTTGAAGATCCTTTAGCCGAAGAAATCTTAAATATGAACGTAAAAGCAGGGGACTTACTTGTAGCAAGCCTTGATGAAGCAAATGGAAAAATTGTTTTTGATATAAAAAAGGAAACAAAAAAGGGAAAAGCTTCAGAAGTTTAAGTGTAAGATTTACTCAAAGCCCGGCTTGCCGGGCTTTTTTATTCCATGGCTTCTCATTATCAGGAAGGTTTATAGTTTATCCCTGTTATAATAAAAATTTAAGTGATTCCTTTTGCCACTTTCTTTTTTTTTCACCACTTTTGTGGTTGAATGATCCCTAAAATTATCATAACGATTGATGGTTTTTCCGCCTGCGGAAAAAGTACATTGGCAAAACAGCTTGCTAAGAAATTAGGCTATGCCTATATCGACAGCGGCTCAATGTACCGCGCTATTACACTTTATTTTGTGAGAAACAATGTTGATATAACAAATGCTGTAGAAATAAAAACAGCTCTTGAAAATATCACACTAACCTTTCTTATTAATTCCAAAAATGAACAATCTGAAATTTACCTGAATGGTGAAAATGTAGAATACATCATTCGTGATTTTGTTGTTGCAGAAAAAGTTTCGGAGGTGGCTGCTCTTAAAGATGTGAGAGCCTTTGCAGTAGCCGCTCAGCAAAAAATGGGAGAGAAAAAAGGTATTGTAATGGATGGAAGGGATATTGGTACAACTGTATTTCCACATGCAGCCGTAAAAATTTTTATGGTGGCTGATGAGGCTGTACGAGTGGAGAGAAGATTTACAGAAATGTTTGAAAAAAATCCAAATATTGTTCTTGATGAAGTAAAAAATAATATTGCATTGCGTGATTATATCGATTCTAACAGGAAGGTCAGCCCGCTGAGACAGGCGCCAGATGCAGTCTTACTCGATAATACTAATCTTTCCCAGAAACAACAACTTGATTTTGCCTTAAAATTAGTGCATGATCAATTCGAACCTGTTGCTAAATAGTGATATAAGAATCAATCTTGCATTTTTTGTATCCCTGTTTTTGCAAACACAATTTTCTTTTGTTTATATAGATTACCTAGCGTCATCTTAAATGTCTTTTTGCTCATCCCAAAGAATTTATAAATTTCTTCTGGTTCTGATTTGTCATTATAAGGAAGGTAATTATCGTTTTCTTCCAATAACCTCAATATTTTTTCTGATTCATTTTCAATTCTTGAATAGCCGGATTTTCCAGCAGCAACATCTATCTTATTTTCAGGTAATATATTTTTGATAAAACCTGGAAAAGAATCGCCAATTAAAATGTTTCTATATATTTCATTATTGTGTAAGATTCCTTTATGTTGATTATTGATAATTACTTCGTAGCCAATATCAGTCTGGCGATATATTAAGAGCGTTACTTCTTCCAGGGGCTTTACAGTAAGTGTTTCATTAGAAAGAAATGTTTCCAGTTTCTCCGTTCCTATCATGCGGCCTGTTTTTTCATCCATAACTATTTTCACTAAATATTCACCTCCTAAATACATTACACTTTTTATTTTAGATTTGGGAACAAACAGATCTTTCATAAGGCCCCAGTCTAAAAATGCTCCCTGGTTAGTCACATTCACTGCTTTTAATTTAACTATGTCTCCCAAAACTCCGAATGGTTTTTGTGTAGTAGCAATGGGGCGATCCTCGCCATCATGATATAAAAAAACTGATAATTCATCGCCGATTTTGCTACCAGGAGGTACAAACCTTTTTGGCAGGAGGATTCCATCAGCGCCATCATCCATAAACACACCCATTTCTTTTTCTTTGATGATTTTAAGATTATTGTATTCGCCTATTTTTACCATAATAAATGATTGAAGTAAATTTAAAACTCTTTTGAGAATTATTTTAAAGTAATGATGTTTCGATGGTTTTCCTTTTAAATAGATATTTTTTATTGAACAAACCTGTGAATATGGTTTCACAGTTCCTTAGCCCACACAAGGTTACCTTATTATCTCATTTGGAGTTTGAATTTCCTAAAGGGATCCATGCGATCGGCAGGTTAGACAGCAATTCAGAAGGGTTACTGCTACTTACAACTAATAAAGATATTACCCGTTTATTATTTTCTGCAAAGCAACCACATAAGCGCGTATATCTCCTGCAGGTAAATAAGAGATTGAGCGATGAAAGCCTTTCCCGGTTACGCAATGGTGTTAGTATTAAAGTAAAAGATGGTTTAAATTATTTAACGCCGCCATGTGAGGTAAATATTTGTGAAGATCCACTAAAGTTTTACCCGGTTCAGTCTATTGACAATGTTTTTGGCTTGCATACCTGGCTGCTTATTACATTGTATGAAGGGAAGTTCCGGCAGGTGAGGAAAATGATTTACGCTATTAATCATCGTTGTAAAAGGCTTATCAGGATTAGCATAGAAGATCTAAATGTAAAAGGTATAGAACCCGGCGAGGTTAAGGAGGTCGGCGAGAATGAGTTTTTCAATAAACTTCATCTTAATTGTCAATCAAAGTAAATGGTAAAAAACTCTATCTAAATAATATAAGAATTTAATCAACTGGTAAATACAATCTGATCATCTGCTAAAAGAGGATGACCATTAAATTTGAGCAAAATATTAGCTACGGTTATTACATCTTTTTGGCAATATTCTGCTATTCTCTTCAGATCTTTTTCTTTCCAGAATACATTACCTACCTGGCTTCCATCAATATCATCTTTTGGCGAAGGCACACCAAGCACAGCTGCCAATAGCTTAAGGGTGATATAATGTTTGTAATCGCCAAACCGCCATAAATGCAGTGTATCAAGAACGGGCGTTTCCCAGGGTTTCTTATTTTGAAAGTTCATAAACTCCGGAAGTTTCATCCCATTCACCAGCATACGTCTGCAAAGAAATGGAATATCAAATTCTTTTATGTTGTGACCGGCAAAAACCCACTGACGTTGATTTGCATGCAATTGTTTTAATGTTTCTTCAAACTGTGTTAATAGCTCTTTTTCATTCTCCGAATAAAGGGATTTTACTTTTAACTTCCATTGATTTCCTTCACTTTTTAAATAGGCGAAACTTATACAGATCACTTTTGCAAATTCAGCAAGTATAGCCGCTCTCATTGGATAGTATTGTTCAGCAGTAGTATCAGGTGGTAGATTTCGTGTAATTTTTTCAGTCCAAAGCTGTTTCCAGTCATCATCCAGGAAATGAAAATCCTCTTGCCCGGAAACAGTTTCAATATCAATAAAAAA
Source organism: Ginsengibacter sp. (assembly GCA_040006135.1). Classification (GTDB taxonomy): domain Bacteria; phylum Bacteroidota; class Bacteroidia; order Chitinophagales; family Chitinophagaceae; genus Ginsengibacter. Next base: position 10,327 of record JBDTXP010000057.1, read on the forward strand.
TAAATTCTGAAGTGGACTGGTATTCATTTCAAAAAAATTCTATGTTGAATTTAAAGAAATTTTATGATCATTTTTATTTTTCTTTTGTTTAGCGTTTCTATGATAAGTAACTTTAGGGCTATCGTTTATATATAAGAATTAAGGTAAAAACGACTTTAATTTTTGCAAAAAAGAAATTATATGGGTGTAGTTAAAGAAAGATTTAAAGCAAAAGCAGATGAATTATCAGCAGAAGTAAAAGAAATTCTAAAAGACCATGGCGATAGAATAATTGGCGAAGTCAAATTATCGCAGATATACCAGGGAATGAGGGGAATCACCGGACTTGTGACAGAAACATCACTGCTTGATGCGCAGGATGGTATTCGTTTTCGTGGATATTCGATACCTGAATTACAGGAGAAACTACCTAAAGCAGAAGGTGGAAATGAACCATTACCTGAAGGATTGTTTTACCTGATGCTGGTTGGAGAATTACCAACAGACGAGGATGCTCAACACATGAGCAGTGTTTGGCAAAGAAGAAGTCATGTGCCTAATTATGTTTTCGATACCATAGAATCTTTACCTGAAACTGCGCACCCGATGACACAATTTGTAGTAGGTATTATGGCTTTGCAGACTGAAAGCCAGTTTGCAAAAAGGTATGCAGAAGGCATGAATAAGAAGGATTATTGGGATGCAACTTTTGATGATGCTATGGATCTCATTGCCCGCCTGCCGCGTATAGCAGCATATGTTTACAGGCGTAAGTATAAAAATGGCAAGCATATCCAACCTAACGGCTTATTGGATTGGGCAGGAAACTTTGCACATATGCTTGGATTCGAGGATGATAGTTTTCGTGAATTGATGAGGCTTTATATGACCATACATGCCGATCATGAAGGTGGAAATGTGTCTGCGCATACTGTACATCTCGTGGGCTCTGCTTTAAGTGATCCTTACCTTGCGCTTGCTGCAGGAATGAATGGTCTTGCAGGACCTTTACATGGATTAGCAAACCAGGAAGTAATCAAATGGATCTATGAAATGCGTAAAGAAATTGGTAGTGATCTTCCTTCCAAAGAACAAATAGCAGAATATGTAAAGAGTACCCTTGCGGAGGGAAAGGTGGTTCCGGGTTATGGCCACGCTGTACTTCGTAAAACAGATCCGCGCTTTGAAGCGCAAATGGAATTTGGCAAAAAGCATATGCCCGATGATCCTTTAGTGCAGACTGTTTGGAATATATATGAGACCGTGCCTGATGTATTAGGATCAATAGCTAAAATTAAAAATCCATGGCCAAATGTAGATGCGCATAGTGGTGCATTACTCGTTCATTATGGTATGGTAGAATATGAATTTTATACTGTTTTATTTGGCGTTTCACGGGCTTTAGGAGTATTAGCAAGCCTTTGCTGGGACAGGGCTTTGGGATTTCCCCTGGAAAGACCGAAATCTGTTTCCAACAGGTTAGTGAAGTTATGGTTAGAAGGGAAAGAAGAAATTTGGGGAGATTAAATAAAAGGAAGAATTAAAATCATATCGTTTATTATATTTGCGCACAGGCTCATTTAGAGCCTGTTTTTTAAAAGGGGGATTAGCTCAGTTGGTAGAGTGCTTGCATGGCATGCAATAGGTCACCGGTTCGACTCCGGTATCCTCCACTTGATTTACAAGCAGTTTTTATTATTTTTCTAACAGGATGTTAATCAGGTAAAACTTAGGTAAATCCAATCAGTAAAATATTCTATTCGTTTGTAAGAT
>JBDTXP010000058.1:0-12048 GCA_040006135.1 Ginsengibacter sp.
TTCTTTCCATAAGCTTTAATAATAGTAAAAGTAAACCTAATTAAAATTTTGGGCATTGCTCAATAAATATAATACAGCCATTCTTACTGCCACACCATTCTCTACCTGTTGCAAAATAATAGAATGACTCGAATCTGCAACATCACTGTCTATCTCTACTCCGCGGTTAATAGGACCGGGATGAAGAATTACAATCTCCTTATTAAGGCCTTCCAGAATTTTTTTGCTGATGCCATAAGCCAGGTTGTATTCACGAAGAGAAGAAAACAGCACTTCATTCTGCCGCTCCAATTGTATGCGAAGCACGTTGGCGACATCACACCATTGTAGTGCTTTCTTCAAATTATATTCCACACGTACATCTAAGGCCTGTTGAATGTAGCGAGGGATGAGTGTAGGCGGACCCGCAACCATAACTTCTGCGCCAGCTTTCTTCAATAAATAAATATTCGATAATGCTACACGCGAATGTAAAATGTCGCCTACCAAAACAACTTTCTTTCCCTCCAGTTTTCCGCATTTTTCTTTAATGGAAAATGCATCTAACAAAGCCTGTGTGGGATGTTCATTGATACCATCACCCGCGTTAACAATGGATACAGGAATATGCTTCGCAAGAAAATGAGGTGCCCCGCTACTGGAATGGCGCATAACTACCATATCCACTTTCATCGAAAGAATATTTTTGACAGTATCTAATAAAGATTCACCTTTTGAAACAGAAGATCCTGATGCAGAGAAATTGAGCGTATCAGCGCTTAATCTTTTTTCTGCCAACTCAAATGAAATACGGGTCCGTGTGGAATTTTCGTAAAACAAGTTTACAATAGTAGTATCCCTCAGCGATGGCACTTTTTTAATGGGCCTTTGGAGTACTTCTTTGAAATGGGAAGCAGTTGAAAGAATTAATTCAATATCAGCGAGAGGAAGGTCTTTAATGCCAAGAAGATGTTGAGTAGAAAGTTGCATTAAAAATCAAAGCTAAGGGAATTGAGGTAATGACCAAAAAAATAGTTTATTCTGAATATTGACGGCTAACAATCTTTAAATAAAAATAAAATTTATTGATCTTAGCAACAATTATAATTGATATGATTAAAATAGCCAGAGATAAATGGAAACATTTTTTTGTAGGAATTGGGATGGGCCTTGTTTTACAAGTCATTTCGATACAAATATTCCATCCGCTTAAATGGGCTTTAATTACATGTTTTGCAGGAATTGTTGCAGTTAGTTATGGCTTTGAAGTATTATCACTTATCATAAAAAGAGGCCATTATGAAATTGCAGATGCGGTAGCTGGCATTATTGGTGGTTTAATAGGAATGGGCATTTACTGGCTCTTCACTTTATTTTTATAAACTCAATAAAGATTAACCTCTTCCTTATCCCACTCCACTTTTACTTTTTGAGAAATGATTGAATCAATTGCTTTGCCGCAATAATCTGGTTGGATAGGAAGTTGCCTGCTATATCGCCTGTTGATCAGTACACAAAGTTCTACTTTTTGTGGCCGGCCAAATGATAACAAAGCATCTAATGCAGCGCGAATAGTACGACCTGTATAAAGAACATCATCAATAAGGATCACATTTTTTTCCTCTATAGAAAAAGGGATATCCGTTTTGTTGGGCTCATGCAATTCCTTCCGAATATCATCACGGTAAAAAGTGATATCAATCTTACCATATTGGGGAAGAACTTCAAGCCCCATTTTTGAAATTTGGTTATAAATTTTATCTGCCAGGAAAACACCGCGCGGCTGAATACCTAAGAAAACTACTGACGATAAATCTGTATAATTTTCAATCACCTGGTACGCAAGACGCTCGATAGTAATTTGAAGTCTTGATTTATCCAAAATGGTCAACATGAGAAAAAGTTTACATTGGAAAAAATTATTTCTCCTGTAGAAAAGGATAACGGTAATCAGTAGCAGGAACAAATGTTTCTTTTATTACACGTGGACTCAACCACCTGAAAAGATTTAGAATACTTCCGGCCTTATCATTAGTTCCGCTTTTTCTCGCACCACCAAATGGTTGTTGACCAACGACTGCTCCTGTCGGCTTATCATTAATATAAAAATTACCGGCGCTATGAGATAACCGCTTGGTTGCTAATTCTACTGCATAACGGTCTTGTGCGATTATAGATCCGGTAAGTGCATATGGCGAAGTGCTATCTACCAATTTTAATGCCTCATCAAATTTATTTTCATCATAGGTATAAATAGTAAGAACAGGGCCAAATAGCTCATCACACATGGTTACATATTTAGGATCACTCACTTCAATTATAGTAGGCTCAATAAAATAACCCAAAGTTTTATCACACCTTCCACCTACCAAAATTTTTGCACCTTTATCCTTTTTTACCTGTTTGATATAAGCTTCCAGTTTATCAAAACTCTTTTCATCAATAACCGCATTAATGAAATTAGTAAAATCTTCTACCGTGCCCATCTTCATTGTTTTGATTTCAGCTACGAGTTTCTTTTTCGTTTGTGCACTAATGTTAGATGGAATATAAGCTCGGGAAGCAGCAGAACATTTTTGACCCTGGTATTCAAAAGCACCTCTGCAAAGAGCTGTCACCAGCACATCTACGTCAGCGCTTTTGTGAGCAATGACAAAATCCTTACCTCCCGTTTCCCCAACGATGCGTGGATAAGATTTATAAATATTGGCATTTTCACCGATATGCTTCCACATTCCATTGAACACTCCTGTGCTACCTGTAAAATGTATTCCGGCAAAATCAGGATGATTAAAACATACTTCACCAATGGTAGGGCCACTTACAAAAACAAGATTAATAACTCCATCAGGCAAGCCTGCTTCTTTAAGAACACGCATAAACATTTCCGCGCTATAAACCTGTGTATTTGCGCATTTCCATATTACTACATTACCGCACATGGCAGCAGAAGTAGGGAGATTTCCTCCAATAGCTGTAAAATTAAAAGGAGTAACTGCCAGCACAAAACCTTCCAGTGGGCGATATTCCATCCTGTTATTTATACCAGGGCTGCTGATTGGCTGCTGATTATAAATTTCACTTAGGAAGTGTACATTAAATCTTAAGAAATCAATTAACTCACAAGCCGCATCGATCTCTGCCTGGTATGCATTTTTACTTTGACCGAGCATTGTGGTTGCACAAATGTAAGGACGGTATTTTGTTGCTAAAAGATCAGCAGCTTTAAGAAAAATATTTGCCCTGTTTTCCCAGGAAGTATTTGCCCATTTATCTTTCGCTTTTAGTGCAGCACCAATAGCTTTCTTAACATGAGAAGCATCTCCCTGATGAAATTTTCCTAATACAAATTTATTTTCATGTGGCGGACGAATTTCCACCAACTTTCCTGTACGAACTTCTTCACTTCCTATATACATAGGAATATCCATCTTTTTACTTTTTAATTCTTTTATCGCTGCTTTTAGTAAACGTCGCTCGTTACTTCCCGGAGCATAATTGAGAACCGGTTCGTTTACCGGTAATGGATAATGAAAAGAACCTGTATTCATGATAATATTTTTATAACATTCTGTTTATGAAAACTCAAAGGACAAGGCCAAAAACTTTATTTTTTCAAATACATTACTTCCTTCACTAAGCTTACCGTACGAGGAATATCCGGAAGATAGGCTGCCACAAGATTTGGTGCATAGTGCATCGGTGCGTCTACAGAGGTGATACGACGAATTGGAGCATCCAGGTAATCAAATCCTTCTTTTTGAATTCTATAAGAAATCTCAGAAGATATCGATGCAAATGGCCATTGCTCCTCAACAATTACTAACCTGTTAGTTTTCTTAACTGAATCAAGAATTGTATGCCAGTCCAAAGGCCTTATTGTTCGGAGATCAATAACTTCAGCCTCAATATTTTCTTTTGCAAGCTCATCAGCTGCACCTAAAGCCACCTTCATCATTTTATTAAAAGAAACAATGGTAACGTCCTTCCCTTCGCGCACAACTTTTGCTTTTCCAATTGGAATTAAATACTCTTCTTCAGGAATCATTCCTTTGTCACCATACATTACCTCACTCTCCATAAATATCACTGGATCATTATCCCTGATGGCACTTTTCAGTAATCCTTTCGCATCATATGGATTGCTTACAGAGATCACTTTAAGTCCTGGAATATTCGCATACATCGCCTCATATGCAGTGGAATGCTGAGCGCCTAATTGTCCTGCGCTTCCGTTAGGCCCACGAAAAACGATAGGACAACCCACCTGTCCACCACTCATAGCCAACATTTTTGAAGCAGTATTAAGGATCTGATCAAGAGCAAGATTGGCAAAATTCCACGTCATATATTCTACAATCGGCCGCAGGCCATGTTGCGCTGCGCCTACAGCTATAGCCGTAAAGCCCAACTCTGATATAGGAGTGTCGATTACACGCTTTTCACCAAACTCCTGGAGCATTCCCTGGCTTACTTTGTAAGCTCCCTGATACTCTGCAACTTCCTCACCCATTAAAAAAACATTTTCATCCCTTCTCATTTCCTCCTGCATGGCTTCTCTTAATGCTTCACGGAACGCAACTTCTTTCATCTTATTGATTTAAATTTTCTTCTTTTTAAAATAAATTTTTGATTCAAAAATGTATGCAAAATTATTGGTAATAACGCACTTAATCAAACCCAAAATTTACAGCAGCTTTTATGAGAATCGTTGGAAACTATTTTATAACCTGCTTAAGCTTTTTGACCAGGTCATCACCAAACAAATTTTTTCCTATAATAATTCCATCTTTATCAATCAAAACATTTGAAGGAATGGCCTTTATTCCATAAAGATCTGAGGTTTCATTAGACCAACCTTTTAAATCGGATACCTGGTTCCACGTAAGATGGTCATCTTTAATAGCTTTTTTCCATCTTTCTTTATCGGTATCGTATGATACGCCCAAAATTGTAAAACCTTTATCTTTAAACTGGTTGAAAGCCGCAACCACATTAGGATTTTCCCGCCTGCAAGGGCCACACCAGCTTGCCCAAAAATCAATTAAAACATAATTCCCTTTTAGGTCCGATAAGTTAAATCTTGAACTATCAGTTGTGAACTGACTTATAGCCGGTGCTTTATTTCCTAAAGCTACGCGGCGATACCTCGTAATCATTTCATGTATTTCTTTTCCTTTAGTGGACGCTTGTACTTTAGGTTCAAGAAGATTATACAATGGCTCAACGTCTGATGCCTCAGCATAATAGGCAAAATTTTGAAGGATAGCCATTGCACCTCTTAAAGATCCGGGATGATCTTTTACAAAATCAGAAACAATCTTTCTTTTTGTTTTTAAAATGATGTCGTCAAGTTGGTCAAGGCTATCCATTACTTCCCTGTTATTCTTTTTATAGGCCTCTTCATAAATCTTACTGTTTGATGCTTCCCAATCATTAACAGATTTCATACGTTCTTTAAGCAATTGATCATCTTCATTGATCGCAGAGCCTTTGGCAACCATATTTTTTAATGAATCTGTCCTGCTAATGAGGTTAACCTCGCCGGGTTCAATATAAAAAGTAAAAAAATCATTCTTACGTGCAGGCATCGTCAGAGAGGCAAAATATGGAGCTGAAATATTGCCATGAAAAGTAAATTCACCATTCTTGATTTCGGTACTGTCTTTAATAGTTTGGCCATTTTCGTAAATGCTCAAAAATAAAATTCCAGATTCAACTTTATTTATTTTCCCTTTTATAATGAAGGAAGAGTCTTGGGCGAAAACTAAAGACCATGATATACAAAACAAAAAAGAAAATATAACTATTCTTTTCATAGAAATGTAAAATTATTTTTTAAAAGCAGCAAAGGTAAAACTTTTAAATTTCACACTTTGAACGGGAATAAATACTTTAGGTAATCACTAAATACCTCAACTTTTATTACTCATTTTTTATCCACTTAATTTTTTCATTAATATCTCCTCTTTTATAACCCTCACCAAAGGGCTTTGCAGAATAACCGATATAAAAAAAACCTAACAACTTATCCTCTGCCTCAAGACCAAAATGAGATTTTGCTTCTGGTGTATATGTAATACCACCCGTTGTCCAATAGCTGGCCAATCCATATGCTGTCGCAGTCAAAAACATATTCTGGACTGCGCATGCTGTCGCTTCTATTTCTTCTATTTCGGGAAGTCGAAGTTCTTTATCTCTTTTCATTCCAATGGCTATTACGTGACTCGCCATTAAAGGGAATTCCCGTAATTTTTTGAAAGAAAGTTCCTTAAATTTTGGTCCCGCGTATTCTTTATAAATGGTTGATTGCAATCTGGCAAAATGAGCTAATCCCTCACCGGTAAAAATAGTAAACCGCCACGGCTCTGTATGTTTATGATTGGGAGCATAATTGGCATTTTCCAATATTTGAAATATGATTTCATCCGGAACTATTTTACCTTTTTCATATAAAGGAGGAGTAATGCTTCTTCTATTTTTTATAATCGTATTGATTGCTTCAATTACAATATTATTTTCCATTTTTAGGTTTTATGTTACAGGCAAAATTATAAAAATGATTTTCGGCAGAGCTATCTTTTCAAAATGAGGAATCTATTTTATTATTCATTTAATCAGTTTACCTTAGAAAAAATTTAATGATGAAAAAATATTTTTTATTTTTTATAGGTGCTTTCCTTATTTCCAATCATTCTTTAGCGCAAAAAGATTATTCTTCTTATGTTAATCCATTTATTGGCACAGGCGGCCATGGGCACACCTATCCTGGGGCTGTGCTACCACACGGCATGGTACAATTAAGTCCCGACACACGCCTCGATGGCTGGGATGGTTGTGGTGGCTATCATTATTCCGATCACTATATTTATGGTTTCACTCATACGCATTTAAGTGGAACAGGCGTAAGTGATTATGGTGATATTTTATTGATGCCTTCTTCAGAAAAACCTTCTCCTGACAATAAATTATATGGCTCTGAATTCAATCATAAAAATGAAAAAGCCTCCCCAGGATATTACAGTGTATTGCTTGATAAAAATAAAATACAGGTAGAACTAACTGCTACTTATCGTGTAGGCATGCATCAGTACACCTATAGAAAAGGTGAGGCACAATATGTATTGCTCGATCTAAAACATAGGGATGAGGTTCTTGAAAGTTCTTTGAAAATGGAAGACAGTTTTACAGTTTCAGGGTTGCGCAGAAGCAAGGCATGGGCAACAAATCAGTATGTTTATTTTATAATAAAATTTTCTAAACCAATAATCAAATTTGGAGTTTATTTAAATGACACACTTCGTGTTCCAGGTAAAAAAGAATATAATAATCAAAAGAATTTAAAGGCCTGGTTTGAATTTAAACCTGATAACTCTCAGTTGCTTACAAAGGTGGCTATCTCACAAGTCAGTAAAGATGGCGCAAGAAAAAATATGGAGGTTGAATTACCTGGATGGAATTTTAATTACACAAAAAATGCTGCCACCAAAATTTGGAACGCTGAATTAAAAAAAATTGAAATACCGAATGGCAAGAAAGATGAACTGATCAATTTTTATACCGCACTTTATCACACCATGATCGTCCCAAATATTGCTAGCGATGTCGATGGAAAATATCGTGGCCGTGACATGAAAGTACACACAGCAGAAGGTTTCACATACTATACTGTATTCTCATTATGGGATACTTATCGCGCAGCTAATCCTCTATATACCATTATTGATAGGAAACGTACTCTTGATTATATCAAAACATTTCTTACAGAATATGAACAGGGCGGCAGGTTGCCTGTTTGGGAATTAAGTAGTAATGAAACCGATTGCATGATCGGTTATCACTCAATACCGGTAATTGTAGATGCCTACATGAAAGGAATTCGTGGCTTTGATACAAATCTTGCATTAGAGGCAATGAAAAAAAGCGCAACCTGGAACCATTATGGCCTACCTGCTTATATAAAAAAAGGATATATAGAAAGTGAGGACGATAATGAAAGCGTTTCTAAAACTCTTGAGTATGCTTATGATGATTGGTGTATTGCACAGTTTGCAAAAAAGCTTGGAAAGATGGATGATTACAAGAATTATATTCAACGGGCACAATCTTATAAAAATATTTTAGATTCCAAATCGGGATTTATGAGGCCTAGAAGAAATGGCGACTGGCTCTCGCCTTTTGATCCCCGGGAAGTGAATAATAATTTTACAGAAGCTAATTCATGGCAATATTCATTTTATGTACCCCAGGATATTAGCGGCTACGCAGCACTGTTAGGCGGCCGAAAAAAGTTGGAACAAAAACTCGATAGCCTTTTTACAGTGTCCAGTATTACTACAGGACGAGATCAGTCAGATATCACAGGGCTAATTGGTCAGTATGCGCACGGAAATGAACCGAGTCATCACATCATATACCTTTATAATTTTGCAGGCACTCCGTGGAAGGCTCAGGAGAAAACTCATCAGGTTTTAACCACCCTGTATCATAATGATCCTGATGGGCTTTCAGGAAATGAAGATTGTGGACAAATGAGTGCCTGGTATGTAATGAGTGCTTTAGGATTTTATATGGTAACGCCAGGCTCAAATGAGTATATCATTGGCGCTCCCCTTTTTCCTAATGCAATTATTCATTTAGAGAATGGGAAATTATTTACAATCTCAGCTAATAATGTAAGCGATAAGAATTTTTACATACAATCAGCGACTTTAAATAATCAGCCTTATAGAAAAAGCTATTTCACCCAAAGTGATCTTTATGCGGGCGGTCGTCTTTCTTTTGTTATGACGGATAAACCTTCCCGCTTTGGCTCTAATGAATTTCCGTCCACTACCATAACTGATGACCTGATCGTGCTAAGTCCTATTATTGAAGATGGCAATGAAATGTCATTTATGGGTGATAAGACAATTAATATTTATAGCAATCAACCTGGAGTAAAAATCTATTATTCGATTGATGGAAAAGATCCTTCTCCTGATTCTTCCTTTTTGTACAAAGGGCCCATCGAGGTTTCTTCCGGTGGAACCATAAAAGCAATTGCGATCAATAAGGAAGGGGTCTCCAGCAAGATTACTACTTCTATATTTCATAAAAGGGTAAACAATTATTCAATCGATTCAATATCTACGTTTGAACATCAATATAACGGTGGTGGAAGAGATGCTTTAGTAGATGAATTGAGGGGCAATACGAATTGGAGGCATGGAAATTATTGGCAGGGATTTCAAAATAATGATATGGAAGTAATTATAAACATGGGTGTTGTAAAAAAGATCAGTAAGGTAAACTGTGAGTTTCTGCAGGATTCAAGAGCATGGATCATAATGCCTAAAAAACTTTCTATTTTGATTTCAAGGGATGGCCAATCATATAAACAGGTTTTTATAGGTGAAGACTTTTTACCGATTCAAGATTTCAAAGTTCAGGTTAAGCAGGTATTAGCAACTTTTCCTGCAGAGGAAGTTCAGTTTGTAAAGGTAATTGCAGAACAATATGGAACTCTTCCTTCCTGGTATGAGGAAGGCGGCGGCGGGAACAGTCATATATTCTGCGATGAGATTACGATACGGTAATTTATAAAGGCTTTCTAATTTAAATATGGTCATATAAAACCTTCGATTTTTCAGAAATTTTGTCTTTATCTAAATTCTTATCCTTAATAACGTTTGTCCATTGCATTGGCCTGGCGATAAAAAGCGTAAAAAATTATTAAAGCTATCCGCAAATGATAATTAAAAAGGCTGCTCAATGAGCAGCCTTTAAATGCTGTTTATATTTTCAAATCATCTTAATAATTAGATAAGTGCATTTCAACGCGACGGTTCTTAGCGCGACCTGCAGCAGTTTTGTTATCTGCTATCGGCTCATCTTCACCATGACCAATTGAAGTAATACGACTTTCATCAACCCCATTTCCCACCAAATAGGCCTTTACTGATGCTGCGCGATTATCTGAAAGTGTTTGGTTGGATTCAGAAGTACCAACTGCATCTGTATGGCCATCAATTTTAATCTTGTAAGTTGGATTCTCTTTTAATATCTGTGCAACATCTTTCAATGATTTGTAGGATTTTGCCAATAATTTGTAGCTACCTGTTGCGAAGAAAATATTCTGCGCAGCTTTATTTACTCTTTCCACAATTACAATATCAATAACAGGACAACCAAAATTAGATGCTGGTCCTGCTTCGTTTGGACATTTATCTTCTTCATCATTCACACCATCACCATCAGTATCCGGTACCGGACAACCCTGGTAACGTGCTACACCTGGAACATTAGGACATTTGTCTTCTTCGTCGTTGATACCATCTTTATCTGTATCGGGAATAGGACAACCCTGATATTTTGCCAATCCCGGTACATCGGGGCATTTATCATCAATATCTGCGATACCGTCACCGTCTTTATCAGGACATCCCTGTAAGGCTGCTATTCCCGCAACATCCGGACAACGATCAAGACTATCTACGATACCATCACCATCTCTATCAGCAATAACCGGCATCTCAACCACTTTAGGCGCTATTACTTTTCTTTTTCCAATATTACCTACTACTCCAAGGCTATGATAAAAATGAGAACTTGCTTTTTCAGTAACAGGTATTCTATATTGGGAATTTAAAAGAATAAAAGCCTCATTAAGAATATTCACCTGCAAACCAACACCTGCAGGAATAAAAGCCTGGAAATATTTATCATATTTACTGGCACCCACGCCAAGATCGATGAATGGTGTCACCCAATATCTGTCGCTAAGTAATTTAAAGTTTACAGAACCTGTTGCTTCAAGAAGTAATTTATCCCGGCCAAAAGATGGTAGATCTTTAATTGGATATTCTACAAAAGAACCTCCTAAAGTACCAATGAAGTCCATATGATTAGTGAGACCAGTAACATAATCAAATGCCAGACCCGGGCTCATCCTTTTGAGATTAAACAAATTATGATTTTTCAAAAGATCAACTATACCCTTAGACTTAATATCTGAAGCAGCTTTAAAGTCGTTTAAGAAGAAGCTCACGCCAAATGCATGTCCTTTCTTGTAATCAGTGTTTTGGGCAAAGGAGTTTAAAAAAAATCCAATCGTAAATAATAGTAAGAATAGTTTTTTCATAAATAGTTTTGTTTATGTGCGGCAAAAATAGCGTCTTAGCTTCAAAGCATAAAATAATATTTAACCTAATTTTTCATCCCATTTGCAAGAACAATTTTTCAATTTCCGATTTTAAAATTATTTAAAACTTCAATTTTAACTCTGGTGAGTCCCCTACCAGTATATCCTAATACACTGGCTGCATGGTAGGAAAGGTCTATTAACCGTTTGTTTTTTCGATGTAACCTGTCATTAATCTTTACAATTACAGATTTATTATTTTTTAAGTTCGTAACCTTAATCCATGTACGAAGTGGCAGTGAATTGCATGCGGCAGTCAATTTTTCTTTTCGGTATATTTCGCCTGAGGCTGTTTTACGACCCACAAATTTATTGGCGTAATAGCTGGCGATACCATATTTAATAATTATTTTTCTGGCAGGTGAAGCAATTTTTCCATCCTTGTAACCATTATGGGTATGCTTTTTTTGGGCAAAGATTATACTAATACAAAATAGACAAGAGAATGCCAGAAAAATTATTTTGTATTTCACCTTGACAAATTAAAATAATGATTATAGAAAACTAAAAATGCTTTCTTTTAAAATATTTTTCAGATAAATATTGGTCATTGCCATAGATATCATTATAAAATAATATTTTACCATCCTTTGCTTCACAGGAAAAATATTGGATATATACCGGAACACGGTTATAAACCATTATACGTTTACGATCATTATTTTGCAGCCATGTATTAATTGAATCAGCATTATAAGATTGATGTCGTCCTTTTTTTTCCAGGTAAATACTATCTAAATTGGTAATTATCAATGCCAGGTCTTTCCACTTTTGAACACGAACACAGCCATGACTTAAAGCCCTGTAATTATTACCGAATAGATAACGCTGATTAGTATCGTGTAAGTACACACTGTAAGGATTATTAAAATTAAATTTAAAAATTC
>JBDTXP010000059.1:0-11648 GCA_040006135.1 Ginsengibacter sp.
TGTTCGGCGTCTTTGAATTTGTAAAGCAGGCACATGCGAGGAAAAATGATGATGGCAGTCTAAAGGTAAAACCTATCGTAGGCTGTGAATTTTATATTACAGAAAACCGCCACCAAAAACAGTTTACTAAAGAAAAAAAAGATCCTCGGCATCACCAGATTCTACTGGCAAAAAATAACCTCGGTTATAAAAATCTCATAAAGCTTACATCGTTGGGATATGCAGAAGGCATGTATTCAAAATATCCGCGTATTGATAAAGAATTAATACATAAATATCATGAAGGCCTTATTGCCACCACATGCTGCCTCGGGGCATTGGTACCGCAAATCATTTTAAAGCAAAATGAGGCGGAGGCAGAAAACGAATTCAAGTGGTGGCTGAATATTTTCCAGGAAGATTATTATGTAGAGCTGCAAAGACACGGACTGGCAGAACAAGATAAAGTGAACAAGATTCTATTAAAATTTGCCAAAAAATATAATGTAAAAGTAATTGCGAGTAATGATTCGCATTATGTAGATGAAAAAGATTTTAACGCGCATGATATTCTACTCTGTCTGAATACCGGTGAAAAGCAGTCCACTCCTGCGTTACGGGAATTCACGGATGATGATGTGTCGGTTAAAAATAAACGCTTCGCATTCCCTAACAACCAGTTTTACCTAAAAGGTCCTGCAGAAATGGCAAAGGTTTTTGAAGACATTCCGGAAGCGATTGATAATACAAATGAGATCATCGGAAAAATAGATGTACTCGATCTGAAGCGCGATATTTTATTACCTCATTTCAAAGTACCTAAAGAATTCGCTTCGCAGGAAGCTTATCTCGATCACCTTACCTGGACGGGTGCAAAAAAAAGATACACTGAAATAACTCCTGAAATAGAAGAGCGCATCAACTTTGAATTGTTTACGATTCGTACCATGGGTTTTGCCGGATACTTTTTGATCGTGCAGGATTTTATACAGGAAGGAAAAAAAATGGGTGTCTTTGTCGGACCCGGCAGAGGTTCTGCGGCAGGATCAGTTGTGGCCTATTGTGTTGGTATAACGAATATTGATCCGATAAAATACAATTTACTTTTTGAAAGATTTTTGAACCCGGATAGAAAGTCAATGCCGGATATAGATACCGACTTTGACGATGAAGGAAGACAAAAGGTAATGGACTATGTAGTAGAAAAATATGGCAAAAACCAGGTGGCGCAAATAATCACGTACGGCACTATGGCCGCGAAGATGAGCATTAAAGATGTGGCGCGCGTGATGGATCTTCCTTTACCGGAAAGTAATCTTCTTGCAAAATTAATTCCTGATAAACCTGGTACTTCCTTGCGAAAAGTTTTGCAGGCCCCTCTTACCGGAAGTAAAAGCCTTACAGAAAGTGGAATGGCAGCTGATGACCTGGTGAATGTGAAAAAACTCAGGGAGATATATAATGGAAATGATATGAGAAGCAGGGTATTACATGAAGCTGAAATACTGGAGGGTTCTGTGAGAAATACAGGTATTCATGCATCTGCAATTATCATTGCACCATCGGATTTAATGGACCTTATACCAATTGCCGTAAGCAAAGATTCCCCTCTTTACCTTACACAAATTGACGGTAATAATATTGAAAGCGCCGGCTGTTTGAAGATGGACTTTCTTGGGTTAAAAACTTTAAGCATTCTCAAGACTGCGCTGACTCTTATAAAAAATAATCACGGGCTTTCTATTGATCTTGATGAATTACCCCTGGATGATGCTGATACCTATAAATTATTTCAAAAAGGCGATACCAATGCGACTTTCCAATTTGAAAGCGCGGGCATGCAAAAACATTTGAAAGAATTAAAGCCTGATAAATTTGATGACCTGATCGCCATGAACGCATTGTTCAGACCAGGCCCCATGGCGTATATACCTACTTACATCGAAAGAAAACATGGCAGGCAAAAAATCAATTATGACCTTCCTGAAATGGAAGAATTTTTGAAAGATACCTATGGCATTACAGTGTACCAGGAGCAGGTGATGTTGTTATCACAAAAAATTGCCGGCTTTAGTAAAGGCGATGCGGACAACCTGCGTAAAGCGATGGGTAAAAAGAAACGCGATGTACTTGATAAAATGAAAGAGCAATTCATTGAAGGAGCTACAAAAAATCATCATCCTAAAAATAAATTGGAAAAAATTTGGGCAGACTGGGAATCATTTGCTCAATATGCTTTCAATAAATCTCACTCTACATGCTATGCAATTGTTGCCTACCAAACAGCGTGGCTGAAAACGCATTATCCAAGTGAATTCATGGCAGCCGTGTTGAACCATGCCGGCGCTATTGATAAAATCACTTTTTATATGGAAGAGTGTAAAAACATGGGGTTAAAAGTTTTGGGCCCGGATATTAATGAATCGAAAAAAGGTTTTACTGTAAATAAAAACGGAGAGATAAGATTTGGATTTAGCGGCATGAAAGGTGTTGGCGATGCAGCCATAGAAAACATCATTGAAGAGAGAGAAAAAAATGGTGTGTTCCGTTCAATTTTTGACCTGATAAAAAGAGTGAACCAACGCACTGTAAATAAAAAATCTTTAGAGAACCTGGTGAATGCGGGATCGTTCGATTGTTTTAAAGATTACCATCGTGCACAATACTTGTACGCTGCTCCGGGTGAGAGTATGAATTCGCTGGAAAAGATTATCCGCTTTGGGCAACAGCACAATGAGCGAATGAATAATAATACGAATACGCTGTTTGGGGATTTACAAATGGCCGACTATGTACCTCCTACTCTTCCCGTATGTGAACCATGGCCTTTACTTACATTGCTGGATCACGAAAAGGATGTGATCGGTATGTACCTGAGTGGCCATCCGCTGGACAACTATAGGTTTCAGATGAAATATTTTAATCTTACACCTATTGAGTCTTTTAACGAATTCAAAGAACAATTGGAAGAGTGTAAAAATCCTGGTATTACTTTTAAAATGGGAGGGCTTATTTCCGATGCGCAACACCGGACTTCCAAGTCAGGTAACAAATACGGCGTATTTACATTTGAAGATTACTCCAGTAGAATGGAATTGACATTATTTAGTGAGGATTATATAAAATTCAACCATTTTCTAATTCCAGGTATGATTATTTCTCTTACAGGTTCTTTTCAAAAAAGATATGAAACCTCTCCTTTCCAGTTCAAAGTTCAACATATTTGCTTGTTGGAAAATCTGATGCGGGAACAAACAAAAGAATTACAATTAAGTATTCAAGCCAATAAAATAACATCAGACCTATTAAGTTTTCTCACTAAAAATGTTTCTGAAAATCCAGGGCGTAGTACACTTAAGTTTTGCGTAAGCGACCCTGATAATAAAAATCTTAAAATTGAAATGTGTACAATGGAAAAAGGAATTGAATTAAATGACGAAATGGCGAATTACCTGCAAGGCAACCCTGATATTGGATTCAATGTTTGTCTTGGATAAATGAACTTTATGATTTCATTTCATGTCAATAAAGCAGCTAAAACAATTTGGTTATAATTTTGCATTAACAAAAATAATTCATCATACAAAAAACTATAAATTATGGCAATGGAATATACAGATGCAAACTTCCAGGAAAAAGTACTTGATTCTGAGAAATTAACAATGATTGATTTTTGGGCAGAATGGTGCGGACCGTGCAGAGCGATTGGCCCTGTAGTAGAAGAACTTGCAAAAGAATACGACGGAAAAGTAAACGTAGGCAAAGTAAATGTGGATCAAAATCCTCAGTTAAGTGTTAAGTATGGTATCACCAGCATACCAGCTATCCTTTTTGTAAAAAATGGAGAAGTAGTTGATAAATTGGTAGGGAGCCAGCCCAAAGGAAATTTTGTAAAAAAATTAGAGGCACACAAATAATTGTAAATAATTACCACAATGAAAAGGTCAGCTATTTTAGTTGACCTTTTTTTTATAAAAAAATTATTATTTGTAATAATTTGCCGGCAGCTACCTTGGCGTAATACCCCTATTCTCAATACCTCCCCTCACTTCATACACGCTATCCACGACAAATTTTTCCATGCCACGCCACGGGATGGCCCCAAAGTATTCGTGGTAATGAACTTCTACTTCCCGACCTGCATTGTCCAATAATATTTTTGCTACAGAAGGTTTTGTAACACTGAAATTAAATTCATTGCTCTGGATGTTTTGCTTAAAACCGCTTTGAATTATTTTGCCTTCGTAGGTTTTAAAGACATAGCCTTTTTTCATAAAAGTATTTAGAGTGCCAGCCTTGGTGCCTGAACCAAACACCCAAAAAAACCGGACATAAAAAAATATCAGGAGTCCTAAAATTACCAGGATGACAGATACGCTTAAAATTTTTTTAGAAGTCATTGGGTAGTGTTTATTTATTTAAATAATAATGACACGAAAAAATTATTACCAGGATATTATAGCTATTAACAGTATATAAATTCGCTCACAACTCACAACTGAAAACTCAAAACTGACAATTGACAAATCACAACTCACAACTCACAACTCAAAATTACTTCTCATGTACCCATGGTTCTACTTGCACATTGTCTATTATTTCCGGGCGATGCTTATGCCTGAAAAATATAGCAAATAAAATCGCGACCACTAATGCGTAACCCGCGAAAGTGAGCCAGATGCCATGCCAATCTTTACCACCGCCTACTGTAAAATATTTATCTATAATATAACCGCTCACTACACTACCAAGATAAGCACCAAAGCCATTTGTCATCATCATGAATAATCCTTGCGCACTGGACCGGATCTTCGCATCTGTTGTAGTCTCTACAAATAAAGAACCTGAAATATTAAAAAAGTCAAACGCCATTCCGTAAACAACACAGGAAAGTATGATCATCCAAAGGCCACCGGCAGGATCGCCATAAGCAAATAATCCAAACCTTAATACCCAGGCGATCATGCTGATGAGCATCACTTTTTTAATTCCAAATCTTTTTAGGAAAAAAGGTATCGCCAGGATAAAGAGCGTTTCAGAGATCTGGGAGATCGACAAAATAACTGTTGAATATTTTACTCCAAAAGAATTCGCATATTTTGGAATATTACCGAAGTCTGAAAGAAAGGTATCGCCATACATGTTTGTCAATTGCAAAGCAGCACCGAGGAACAAAGAAAATATAAAGAAGGTCGCCATCTTGTAATTGGCAAAAAGTTTAAAGGCATTTAAACCCAGCGCTTCGACGAATGAAGTTTTTTCTCCATGAGTTTTAGTAGGTGGGCATTTGGGAAGTGTAAAAGAATAAATGCCCAACACGATTGCCATTACTGCAGCAATATAAAACTGGTTTGCCGAGGCTTTATTTCCCGTAAGATTGGTGATCCACATGGCAACAATAAATCCAATGGTTCCCCAAACACGTATAGGAGGAAAGACCTTTACAACATCAAAATTGCCGGATTTTAAAATATTATAAGCAATAGAGTTAGAGAGCGAAATAGTGGGCATGTAAAATACCATAGCAAGAAGTACCACATAAAACAATGTGTCAGGATTATTTACCGCAGGTACATAAAACAAAACGAGGCCATAACAAATGTGTAAAAGACCATAGAGGCGTTCGGCATTCATCCACCTGTCTGCAATAATACCTGTAAGTGCAGGCATAAAAATAGAAGAAATACCGAGGGTAGAAAAAATGGCACCGAATTCAGCACCCGTCCACCCTTTTGTGTTAAAGCAGTAAGTACCAATAGTGATGAGCCAGGCTCCCCATACAAAAAACTGGAGAAAACTCATTACCGTAAGTCTGAATTTAAGATTCATGAAAGCTAAGTTTTGGAGTTAAGCACAAGATGTTCATAAATGAAAACTGAAATAAGAAAAATATCATTTTTCAAAAAAATATAAATGAAAGATAAGCGAATAAATATTTTTTTACGACATATTTTTCTTTCAATAAGAATTACTAATTTGCAACTATCATCTGCTTTCCTCAAATATATTATTTCCTAAAAAAACATACGCGTTGAAAAAAATTACAATTACCATTACGCTGGCACTTATTTCATTTGTTGCCACCCAAGCGCAAGTAACTTCAATTGCATTAAATCCTGCTCACGTAATTAAATGTAACACCATGCAAGCCATGGAAAAAGCTATTAAAAATGACCCTTCTTTAATAGAAAAGTGGAAAGCTGAAGGTGAAAGAAAATATGCTGCTTATCTGAACCGTACACAAGGCATGCGCCCACAGGCACCAACAGAAATTATTATTCCAATTGTATTTCACATAGTAGATATTGCCACTACCCAGGCCTGGATCACTGATCGTGATATTTATGAGCAGGTTGAAATTTTAAACAAAAGTTATGGAGGTCTTAAAGCAGATAAATATAAAAAAGTAATTCCACAGGAAATATATAACCGGCTGGGAAGAATTCCAATTCGATTTGTTTTAGCAAAGCGTACACCGGCTGGTGCACTCACATCAGGAATAGAGCGTAGAGTTAACCCAAGTCCCGATCATATTTCTATAAAATCATTTGCTACCGGCGGATTAGATGCCTGGGATACCAACAAATATCTGAACATATGGACCGGAACTTTTTCGGGTGATGAAGCAAATCTTTTGGGGATCGCTACATTCCCTTTTACAACAGGTGAAGGCCCACAGGGTGTAGTGATTGGTACAGCAACGCTCCCTTATACAAGTAATGTTGCACGTGCTTATTACCCTTCGTATTCTGAAGGCGCTACTTTGACGCATGAAATCGGGCACTATTTTTATTTGTATCATACATTTGGCGATCAGACAGTTTGCAATAATGCAGATTTCCAAACACAGGCAGGCTGGCCCTTACCTACCGGGGCAGGACCTGAAGGTGATGACACTCCACCTGAACAAGGTGGCCCGGGAAATGCAATTTTTGGTAATCCCAGTCAAAATTATTCTGACGGCTGCTCTCCTTTTTCTTTTGGAATGATGTATGGCAGTTTCATGAATTATTTTGATGATCGTGCGCTCTTTATGTTCAGTAATGGTATGAGAAAAAGAGTAGAAGGCTGCATAAATTTATACCGACCCGGCCTGTTAACTTCCAATGGTGCTACACCGCCGGTTGCAGTTAATGACGCTTATTTATTGACCATCACACCAAGGAGCACACCTGAAAGAAGAGAATATATAACTAATAATACACCACTCACCGTTACCATTCGTAACTCAGGAACAAGCATCCTTACTTCTGTGAATCTATCTGTATCCCTTGATGGCAATAGCATATTTAACGGGCCTGTTGCACTTACATTGGATATGGGTGCGGACACCACTATCAGCGCCGGACAGATCAGCGGCATTACAGGAGTGCATCGTTTGGATGTAGCCACTTCCTTGCCTAACAACCTCGCCGACAATTTTACCAACAATGATTCAATACAATGTTTTTTTTCTATAACCAATGGAGCATTGTCCGCACCTTTTACTGAGTCTTTTACATCAGCAACATTTCCGCCCGTGGGATGGCAAATTTGGAATCCACAGGGAAATACTACCTGGGTGAGAAATGCAATATCAGGATATATGGAAGCGGGTTCTGCCACCGTTCAAAATTATAGTTACAATGGTGTTGGCCAATTAGATGATTTGATTTCGCCTGTGATTGACCTTGGCTTAGCAGACTCGGCTTTACTTTCATTCAGAGTTGCTCATGGTGTATATGATATTGTGGATGTTTCTTCGTGGGACGGGCTGGAAGTTTATTTTTCCAGGGATGGAGGCGCAAACTATCAGCTGCTTTATAAAAAGACAGGTAATCAATTAAAGTCAGTTGCCGCTCCTCAAACAAATAGTTTCATAGCACTGCCTACAACTCCTGAGAAATGGCGGAAAGACTCAATAAATCTTACGCCAATAATTGCTTCGGGCAATCATATTTTACTAAAGTTTAGAAATACAAATGCTTATGGCAATAATATTTACCTGGATGATATAAGTATCTCCACTTTTGTAACTCTGGACAGGGATGCAAAACCTACAAAAATTATTAATGTGCCTGATTATTCATGTAACAATTCGTTATTGCCAGGCGTAGTATTTACTTCACTCGGCAAGGACACATTAAAGTCTTTGCAGTTTAAATATTCAATTGACAATGGAGCAACATCCACAGTAACATGGACGGGTAATCTTCCAAAACAAAAGTCAGATACAATTATATTGCCTTCCATTTCCGCGCTCTCTGTAGGTTCGCATACATTGACTGTTATTACTTCATTGCCAAATGGCTTAGCAGACCAAAATGCTGTTAATGATACCATCAGGAAATCTTTCTATGTAATAGGCCAGGTAAGTCTGCCGGTAACGGAAGGATTCGAGGGAACAACATTTCCTCCTGCAAACTGGATTGTGGGTAATGATGACGGAGATGATGTTACCTGGGAAAGAACAACTAAAGTAGCGTCCACAGGAACAGGGTCTATGGTAATAAGAAATTATGATGCAACTAAATTCAACACAACAGATAAATTTCTTTCTTCCATTATCAAAGGTGATCCTGCACTGGATTCCATATTCGTTTCTTTTGATTATGCATATGCACCGGGCATTAACTATCCGGGTTCTACAGCAGACCCGCTTGATACTTTGGAGATACAGGTAACTACAGATTGCGGCCTTACAAATACTACGGTTTGGAAAAAGTGGGGAAACGAATTACAAACTATAATGAATCCCAATAATGCGCTTGGAGTAAAATATACACCGCTACCCACCGAATGGAAAAATATAAAGCTCTCTTTGTTGCCTTATACGAAAGGAGAAAATTTCCAGGTATATTTTGTAGCAAAAAGTAATAAGCAAAACAATCTATACATTGATAATATAAATATTAATGGAATTACGGTGCCCGCATTGTTGAAGGCACAAGGCTACCTGGTTTATCCAAGTCCGTTCAGGCAACAATTTATTATTCGTAATTATCGTGAGCCTGTCGATTTCCTCAGTGCATCTGTTTATAATTCTGTCGGCCAAAGAGTTTGGTTCAAAGAATACAATGGTACGGCTTACAAAGAGACAACGGTAGACCTTGGTAAGTTAGCCGCAGGCATATATACTGTGCAACTTAATTATAAAGACAAAACGGTGAGAGAGCGAATTATTAAGCAATAGATTTTCTCCCCGCAAAGTTTTCATGAGTTTCATAACCTCACAGGTTTTCATAACCTCACAGGTTTTAAAAACCTGTGAGGTTTTTTTTGTCACCCTGAGCTTGTCGAAGGGTTGTCGAAGGGTTGCCGAAGGGTTGTCAAAGGGTTGTCGAAATATTCCTTTTTTTTGGGGCTCTCATCGTTAGGGAATTCTATTGAGCTTAGGTTCCGCCTCTTCGCTCATATCTTTTTTTCCCACGCACATAAACCATCGCTTAAAAAAAGGATAACCGCTGCGATGCGGCAGCCGCCGGGCTTTACAGAGGCAGTGTTCGCAAATAAAATCAGGCAGATGCCACGCGTATTTTCTGAAGCTTTTGAAAGAATTAATTTTTGTAAGCCATTTGAACTTTTGGAACTTCTTGAACTTCTCGAACTACTTGAACTACTTGAACTTTTGGAACTTTTGGAACGTTTGGAACGTTACAGAAACCCCATCCCCGACCCTTCCCTGAAGGAGAAGGGGGACGTAACCTATTCAACTTTTTGAACATCTTGAACCTTTTGAACCTCTTGAACCTCTTGAACCTCCTATCAATGCTTATCTTTCACTTAAAATTTTTACATCATGAGAGGAATAAACAAAGTAATATTAGTAGGCAACCTTGGGAAAGACCCGGAGTATAAAAAACTGCAGGATGGCACTGCCGTTGCCAAACTAACGCTGGCCACTACAGAAAGTTTCCGTGATAAGACCGGTGAATTACAAAACAGAACCGACTGGCACACGATCATTGCCTGGCGAGGCCTGGCAGACCTCGCTGAAAAGTATATGCATAAAGGAAGCTTGTTGTATATTGAAGGGAAATTGCGCAACAGGCAATATGATGATAAAGAGGGAAACAAAAAATATGTGGTGGAAGTAGATGCTGTGGAATTAATAATGCTCGATAAAAAAGAAAAATCAACAAACGATGAACCAGAAAATGAATCCGATGAATCACCCTTTTGATCATTTATAGCAATAATAATAAGGTCATTTATAATCCAATAAATTATAAAATGGAAAAAGTAATATTAAAGCCAATTCAACACAGGGGTGAAGAATGTATAGGAATATATTTTGAGAAGAACGCGGTAATTCAAAACCTTATTCAAAGTGCAGGTGCGAAATGGAGCCGAACTCAAAAGTGCTGGTATGTTTCATTATCAAAAATGGATTACGAAGAAATTGCGAAAGTACTTCATGGTAAAGTAGAAACGGTAATTGAAAACCCTACCCAATATTTGTCAGAAAAAAATAAAAATAGGGTATCAGGAACGGAGGAAGACAAAAGTAATTTGACGCCAAATACAAAAGATTTATTACAGACTAATTCAGGAAATAAAACGCACATAACTCTGGAACATTCATTAAGTAGAAAAAATATAGAGGCTCTACAAAATTTCAAGCAAATATTAATTTTAAAAAGTTATAGCCCTTCTACTATCAAAACTTACACTTCTGAGTTTTTGCAATTTTTAAATACGATAAAAGAAAAGGAGGCTAGTACATTTACAAGTTCCAGGATTAAAGATTACCTGCAATATTGCCATATCACCCTAGGCTTAGCAGAATCCACATTACATAGCAGGATGAATGCATTAAAATTTTATTATGAGCAGGTTTTGCACCAGGAAAAATTTTTCTGGGATATACCTCGCCCTAAAAAACCAGATCAACTGCCTAAAGTACTTAGTGAAAACGAAATAGGAAGAATGTTCAATGCGGTAAGTAATTTGAAGCATAAAGCTATATTATTTACGGCCTATAGTGCCGGGCTTAGGGTAAGCGAGGTCGTCAATTTAAAAATAAAAGATGTTGATAGTGATAGGATGCAACTTTTAATTGAAAAATCAAAGGGGAAAAAAGATCGTTATGTGGGATTAAGTATTTTGTTGTTAGATGTGTTAAGAGCATATTTAAAAAATGCAATGCCGCGTCCTGTGAAATATGTGTTTGAAAATCCACAACGGCCGGGAGAAAGTTATAGCATCAGGAGCGCTCAACAAATATTTCATAATGCAAAAGAGAAAGCAAGAATAAATAAGAATTTAGGAATACATAGCTTACGCCATAGTTTTGCAACTCATTTATTAGAAAAGGGAATAGACATAAGGTATATTAAGGATCTATTGGGTCATTTTAGTATTAAGACAACAGAAAGATATTTGCATGTAAAAAAGGAATCTTTGATAAATATTCCTAATGTTTTGGATGAATTGAATAAATCAATTAATTTAGAATGGTAATTTGCTTGACGCAACAGACAATACAAAAAACGATGAAAGTGGCTGTTGAAAATGAGTGCATTAGAATTTGAATGTTGCGTCCTATTCATAAATACAAACGTAATGTGCAAGCTGGTTTCAATAATTAAACGCAGCTTTTCAGTTCAACCTTTCTACTCAATCAATTCGTTACAGCTTTTTGGTTAGACAATTGATTTTAATTCAAACCAGATTGTGTTACAGTCTTT
>JBDTXP010000060.1:0-11550 GCA_040006135.1 Ginsengibacter sp.
CTAAATACAAAACCAAACGTGAGATTAAAGACCCTGGAAATAAAAGGATTTAAAAGTTTTGCAGATAAAACTATATTGAAATTTGATGAAGGCATCACTGGTGTGATAGGACCAAATGGTTGCGGAAAAAGCAATATCATTGACAGCATTCGCTGGGTGATCGGTGAACAAAAGATAAGCCAGCTAAGAAGTGAAAACCTGGAAAGCCTTGTATTCAATGGGTCCAAAACCCGTGGGGCCAGTGGCCTCGCAGAAGTTAGCCTTACTTTTGAAAACACGAAAAACCTGTTGCCCACAGAATTTAATACGGTTACAGTTACCCGAAAATATTTTAAGAATGGCGAAAGTGAGTACCGGCTTAATGATGTAAGCTGCCGCTTAAAAGATATTCATAATCTTTTTATGGATACTGGAATAAGCACCGATAGTTATGCGATCATAGAGTTGGGCATGGTGGACGATATTATTAAAGACAAAGAACAGAGCAGGCGTCGCATGCTGGAACAGGCAGCGGGCATTACTATTTATAAAACCCGTAAAAGGGAGGCTAAATTAAAATTAGACGCGACCGATCAGGACCTGGCGCGTATTGAGGATTTACTTTTTGAAATAAACAATCAGCTAAAAGTACTGGAGGGCCAGGCTAAAAAAGCAGAAAAATATTTAGAAGTAAAGAAAGAGTATCGACTCGTATCTATAGAACTGGCCAAAGCTGCCCTCGAAGGTTTTCACATCACGTATCGCGAGCTGAATCAACAACAGGAAACTGAATCGGATAAAAGAACACAACTCAGGACTTCCCTATCTACGGAAGAAGCAGATCTCGAAAAAGAAAAAGCTGCTTTCATCGAAAAGGAAAAAGCATTACAACAACAGCAGCACGCTTTTAATGAAATAAGCAGCCAGCTCAAAGAAAAGGAAAATCAAAAAAATCTTGGCGATCAGCGTTTACAATATTTGAGAGAAAGAGAAAACAGTCTTAATGAATTTTTAAGCAAAGCGGCCGGTCAGTTGGCCGGACTTGATGAAAGCATCTCATTTACAAAAGTTCAGTTGGCAGATGAAGAAACAAAACTTACCGGTCTTAGAGAAGCGCTGGATACTCATAAATTAAATGTAGAAACAAAGCGTTCGCATTTTGATGAAAAAAGGAAAACGTTAGATACCCTCAGGCAGGCACAATTGCAATTACAAAGAAATCATTTCGAGGCAGAAAAGAAAGTAGCAGTAGCAGATACTTCTATTGTAAATATCAGCCAGGCAATTGCACAATTAAAAGAAGAGCAATCACAACGCGAACAAAACCTGGCAAGCATTTCTCAACAAAAAATTGAAAAGGAAAATGCCATTGAAGCCCAGAAAAAACATTTATCTGAATTAGAAAAATCAGATGGAGAAATAAGGCAACAACTTTTAGATACACAAAAGCAAGTGGAAGAATTGCGCCTTCAAATGGCTGCTGAGAGCCGCTTGCTGGATGCCAGGCAAAATGAATATGACCTTTTACGCAGCCTTGTAGACAAGATGGAAGGCTATCCTGAAAGTGTAAAATTCTTACACAACAATCCATCGTGGGTGGAAGCTCCTCTCCTCTCTGATGTGATTTATGTAAATGAAGAATATCGTGCAGCTGTTGAAAATGTCCTGGAGCCTTACCTAAATTATTATGTTGCGAACAATGTAGAAGAAGCACTTAAAGCGGTGAGCCTTTTAGCAGAAAATAAAAAAGGGAAAGCGAAATTTTTTCTCCTCGATGAATTAAAAAATTATAATACGCCTGAGCCAACTGGACCAGCCAATTCAATTTCAGCGCTATCAGTTATTGAAGCTGATGATCGCTTTTCACCACTTACAAAATATTTACTTAGCAATGTATTCATTGGTGAAGGAGAGGTAGATATTGCCAGTCACCCAAATGTGGTGATACTGGAAAAGTCAGGTAAATATTTACGCGGACCTTTCACACTTTCCGGTGGTAGTCTTGGTCTATTTGAAGGAAAAAAAATAGGCCGTGCAAAGAATTTAGAAAAGTTAAGCGAAGGCATTGCTAAACAAAAAGAGAAAGTAGTTGCGTTGCAAAATCAACTTACTGAACGATCAGAGCATATCGCCAAACTCAATGAAGCACTGAAAGAAAATGATATTCAGCAAGCAAGGCAGGCGCTCAATCAATTGAGCAACGAATTGTATGCGGTTCAAAATAGAATTGAAAATACGACGCAACAAAAAGGTGTTGCTGATCAAAAAATTACTGACCTGTCTGCACAACTTTCACAGGCGCACTCAAGTATTGAACTTACGCGTGGCCAACTCAGCGAATTATCAAATGCGGTTTCAAGTCATGACTCACAACTTAATTTGGGTAACGAGGAATTCACGCTGACAGAAAATGAATACAATGAGCTCAACAGAATTTATAACGACAGCAACATTCAACTCACACGTCAGCAAAGCAAGATCAGCAGCCTGCAACAGGAACTTGATTTTAAATCAAAACAATTTGCGGACTTAAAAATTCAAAAGGAAAATAGTGAGCACCAGCTTGCAGAGTCCTCTAAAAATCTGAGCACAACACAGGAAGAATTAAAAGGCATTGGTGAAGCGATTGTCGTTATGCTGAAGCAAAGGCAGGAAGAAGAAACAAAATTAAATACCGCCGACCAAAGCTATTATCATTTAAGAAATGAGTTGGCAGAAAAAGAAAGTGCACTCCGTCATAAACAAAGATCAATCGAGCAAACCGATGTACTGCTCAATGAAATAAAAGACAGACTCAATGAATTGAAATTGCGCCTTGCCGGAATGAAAGAAAGGTTGCACGTAGAGTTTAAAATTGACCTTGATACTATTCTCGATGAAGAGCGCCAGTCTGATACTCCTGTAGAAGAATTGCAGGAAAAGAGTGACCGCATGAAAAAGCGTTTGGAAAATATGGGCGAGATCAATCCTACAGCCATCGAAGCTTTCACAGAAATGAAAAAGCGTTTTGATTTTATCAATGAACAAAAAGATGACCTCGTAGAAGCCCGCCGCTCGCTCATGCAAACCATAGAAGAAGTGGAAGCCACAGCCAATCAAAAATTCCTGGAAACTTTTAATAAGGTGAGGGAGAATTTTCAAAAGGTATTCCAGGCATTATTTACTGAAGATGATACCGCCGACATGGTACTCGAAAACCCGGACAATCTTGCGGAAACCGGGATAGATATAATAGCCAAACCAAAAGGCAAGCGCCCGACGAGCATTACACAATTGAGTGGTGGAGAAAAAACACTGACCGCCACTGCCCTGCTCTTCGCGATCTATCTTATTAAGCCCGCTCCATTTTGTATTTTGGATGAAGTAGATGCGCCGCTTGACGATGCCAACATTGGAAAGTTCACACAGATGATCCGCAAGTTCAGCACCGAATCACAATTCATTATTGTTACGCACAACAAGATGACTATGGCTTCTGTAGATGTTATTTATGGAGTTACAATGCAGGAAGCAGGCGTGAGTAAGCTTGTGCCTGTTGACTTTAGGGGATTGGATCACCAGTTTGTGAATTAGGGAGAATGCGTAATGAACGATAAACCAAAATACAATCCGGATATTCATCATCGAAGATCTATTCGGCTGAAAGGATATGATTATTCACAGGCAGGATTGTATTTCATAACCATTTGTTGCCAGGATAGGATATGGAGGTTTGGGGAAATTGTAGCGGTTGAAAACTCTCAAGCCAAAATGATTTTGAATGATGCAGGGATAATTGCCAATGAATGTTGGTTGGAAATTCCGGAGCATTTTCCAAATGCAAAATTGCATGAACATATTGTAATGCCAAATCATGTTCATGGTATAATTGAATTATCAGGGTATGATGAAAGGGCTCAAGATATTGAGCCCGTACCTCCGAATATTGATTCCTCTTTTCCAAAAAATGCAAAGGTTCAAAATATTGAACCCCAACATAAATTTCAAAAAATAATACCCGGCTCAATTGGTTCTATAATTCGTGGATATAAAATCGGTGTTACGCTTGGCGTAAAAAATATTTTTTCAGGCGAAAAATTATGGCAAAGAAATTTTTACGAACACATTATTCGCAACGAAAAAGCCTACCA
This sequence comes from Ginsengibacter sp., assembly GCA_040006135.1. Taxonomy (GTDB): domain Bacteria; phylum Bacteroidota; class Bacteroidia; order Chitinophagales; family Chitinophagaceae; genus Ginsengibacter. Next base: position 4,110 of record JBDTXP010000060.1, read on the forward strand.
AACTATTTCCAATTATATAGTTAATAATCCTATAAAATGGAATGCTGATAAATTCTATAGAACAAAGTAAATGGGAACGAAACGTGTCAAAATATCGTAAAAGGTGTCCGATTGTAAGGGTTCAATATTTTGTACCCATTTACAACAAGTCTTTCTCTTTCCCTAATATTTTACAAACTGTTCACTTATCTGCATCACCACAATTCCAAATTTGCGGATTACACTTCTGATAAGCAATGATCCATCAGGCATCAGGTACATATGTTGCTGCATGCGTACATGGCGAATGAATTTTCTATCAGCTACCTTCAGTCTGAAAGTCCAGGAAAATGCATTGCCATACAATAAGCCATGAGCAGTACCATCAATATCATTTGCCGTGGCATCTACATGGTGTTCATCTATCCTGCGTAACTGCCATGAACGATGGTTTTTCTTTCCACCTTCGGGAAAGAGATCTTGCTCAAGATATAATACTCCATCTTTTAAATTCCCTGTGGTTTCAGTAGTGATCTTTGCCGTAGGCTTACCACCATGGTTCTCTAATACACCCGAAGATCGGGTACGATTACCAAAAAAACTTACAGGCTCAAGCTTTGGTTCTCCTTTTTCAAAAGCAGCCGGTTTAAGGCTGGCACAGCTTGCAAATAATACAAGGGTAAATAGGCCAAAAAAATATTTTTTGAATCGCATAAAAATTTGTTGATGTGATTATGCCATCAAAATTTAAACTCATAATGGCAAAGGCTAAAAACTAACCATGCACACTTACGAGAGTTTTTGGACTTCAGTTCTTTATCGCAACTGAGTATGCCAGGTATTAAATCAAATTAATACTAAAGGCATAACTTTTGTGCATAACAAATTGTAATTAAAAAACTCATTAAAAAATAAATATGACCACACTTAAAAATAATGTCGCCTACATCACTGGCGGAAGCAAAGGCATCGGCTACGGAATTGCAAAAGCATTGATAGAACAGGGAATGAAAGTTGCCATTACAAGCCGCGATCTATTATCAGCAAAGGAAGCTGCTGCTTCTCTTTCAAATGATCCTTCAATGGTTTTGGCTTTGGAGTCAGACGTAAGCACACCTGCCGGTGAGGAAGAGGCAGTGAAGAAAGTTATTGATCACTTCGGAAAGCTGGATGTGCTGGTAGCAAACGCAGGTGTGGGGCATTTTGCTCCGATAGAAACCTTGACTGAAGAAGATTGGAACAGCACGATTGATACTAACCTGACCGGAGTGTTTCACAGTGTAAAAGCAAGTCTGGGCGCCTTGAAAGAAACGAAAGGATATATCATCACCATCGCAAGTCTTGCCGGAACTAATTTCTTTGAGAACGGTGCAGCTTATAATGCGAGCAAATTTGGCCTTGTTGGTTTTTCGCAAGCCATCATGCTTGACCTGCGTAAATATGGTATAAAAGTTACGACCATTATGCCTGGCTCTGTTGCAACTCATTTTAATAATCATACTCCCAATGAACAGGATGAATGGAAGATACAGCCGGAAGATATTGGTCAGATGGTTGCCGATCTTTTAAAAATGCCGTCGCGAACATTGCCAAGCAAGATAGAAGTGCGTCCTTCAATGCCAGGTAAGAAAGGTTAATGCAGTTCGCATTTCCTGAAGTGATTTAAGAATGACCTTCATGTAAGATTTGATGGACCATAGGTAAGAAATGATTTTCTCTTATCACGTAGAATTACGAGTAATACTTATCGTTAATCTACGATCGCGACAGTAAATACAATAGGCGAAAAATTGGTTAGTAATGCTATAGCGCAGAATATGCATGCGCTCTATCTTTGTTCCAGAAGTTGATTGATGTTCAACAAACATTAATCAAGAATCCAAATCCCTTAGAAAAAACTAATTTCCCTTAATCCCGGAAAAACCAACAAATCCGATATCAGTCAACTTCTATTTTTTTTGAATTCAATGCCTTAGAAAAATATTTAATCCCAATGAAAACCAGGCTCTAATCCAGCCTTCCACTAATCCCGGAAAAACCAAAACCTTCACAGAATAAAAAAATTAAAACTTCTGCTCTAAAAGCGCGGAAGTTTTTTTTTGTTAGGCGTCAGCAATTATTTTTCCCTGCAACTTTTATCAATACTGGTTTAAATTTTGCTCCTCTTAAATTTTAATATTTAAATATAAAAGTTATGAGCAGCGCTTTCGTAAAAGAAACAGAAGAGCAATGGCTTCATGAAATATCACCGACTTTGACCGCTTTGATTGTATATCTTACGAGACAAAATAATGGTGTAAGGGTTTATGAGAAAAAACATTACAATGCACCGGGGTCAAACGTGGAAGTTTTTGAAATGAGTAACGGGTTGACTTATTCTAAAAAAGATGACCGTTGGGTGATTGTATAAATTTATTTTTCTTTGAATACCTCTAAGTTATAACCGAGTCTACGGTTAATGTTCTCTAGATATTAGAATAATGATATACCGTATCAGTTGAAATGCTAGAAGAATAAATTGATTAAATGAGCCCCTGCATAATTTCAACCGAACGCCTTTGTTTAAGAAAATGGATTGATTCCGACAGCGAACCATTTATCAAAATGAACAGCGATCAGGCAGTGATGGAATACTTTCCTCAACTGTCTTCCGAGGCAGATACATTATCAATGATCAACAGGATTAATCTTGCATTCGAAAAGAATGGTTTTGGACTGTGGGCGGTTGAAGATAAAATCACAAAAGATTTCCTCGGTTTTACCGGATTTATGATCCCGCAGTTCGAGTCTTTCTTTACACCATGTATAGAGATTGGTTGGAGATTTAGGAAAGAAAGTTGGGGTCAGGGTTTAGCAACTGAAGCCGCAAAAGCCTGTATTGATTATGGATTTAATAAATTAGGTTTTACTAAAATAGTTTCCTTTACCTCCGCCCTAAATGTAAAATCAGAAAAAGTGATGCAGCGGATTGGAATGAATTATGTTGCGAATTTTGATCATCCAAAAATTGAGAAAGAAAATCTGCTTTGCCAGCATGTGCTTTATGAAAAAAAATAAATAGTTGGTAATACGCAAAACGGATGCAACTGTTTTACAACATCCACATCCGCTTGCTCTAATGGAACAAAATTCTATTTCTGTTTTTTACCAGATTATTTATTTGGCAATAAGGGCGTAAGCAAAATCGGGTTTTCCTCTGGTACCTCCATCCGCACCTACACCCATAGCCAGGCATTTGAATTTGTAATAATTTCCGTTGGTGTCTTTAATAAGGTAAAAACGATCCTGTCTCGCTCCGGTAGCAGGTTGTGTGCTTCTCCATGTATTACCAATTGTCCACCTACCTGCAACTACCGGATTAGTAGCAATGCTATCCTTATTGAAAGCGGCATACGCCGCAGTTGCAGTTGCTGCATCAGCATAAGATTTTAATTTTACCTGCACACCTGCTAAATAATTCACTGCAATGAGATCAGAGAAACTATAAGGCACAATTCCCCAGCCAAAATTGGCTTCAAATACTGAATAAGACCAGACAATATCCCATTTATTTTTTTCAGGTTCTACATTTACAATTCCTTTATCTATTGATAAAAATTGAAAATTAAAATCAGGATTTTTTTGAACTTCTATAGTTTTAAATGTGGTTTCAAGAATGCCCGCATACTGCACTAAGTAACCGGTTCCTCTGCGAAGCACTCTTAATTTTATCCAGGGCCTTGGTGAAATACTGCCACCGGTTCCACGATTCAAAATAATCACCCGATTTAAGGCATCATTTTCAGACACAGCTGGAATTACCGTTTTATTGAGATCGCCATTTATGTCATCAAAGAATGCAAGGTCAGCGACCTGTGGATCCAATTGACTTACGCTCAATAAAAGTCCCATAGTATCCGAAGCGTTTACTAAAGCAAGATCATTCTTGGTCAATACTTTTGCTCCGCCAATGGATGTATTATTTAAAATTACTCTAAAATCATTTCCATTATAAAATCCAAGATCCCATCCTGCCCGCAATATAGCAGTTGTCTTTTCTCCCCTAAGATCCAGGTACACTGAATTTCCTGCAGTATTTCCCGCCTCATTTCCTGCAATTCCATTGAAGGATACCTTTTCTGCTCCGGCTGATGGTGAAATATTAAATACAGGATCTTTATCTTTCCTGCACGCAACAAATAAACTAATCATCGCAATTGCAAGGAACATTTTTTTTACATTCATCATTTTTAATTTATGATTATTGTCTATTTAATTTTTGGTTTGTTTGGATGATTCCAATTGAAACTTAGTCCCAGGAAAAAAGAACGGCCATAGCCTATTGTAGCAGGGCCATTACTCGAATGTTCAGAATTTGAGGTAATCACAGTACTGTTTTTTATATCCGAAACATCAAAAATATTTTTTACACCCAGGCTGGCAGTTATCATCTTATTGACATCTGTATTCACGGTAAAATCTGCAAGTTGATAGGATGAAGTGCTCGTTAGTAAAATGGCATCTTTGTTATTGATGGACCCAAAACTAAAAGCTGGTTTAGTCCCGATATATTTATAAAACAACGCCAATGAAGTTTTAATTTTTTTAATACGGTAAGTTCCGTTTACATTTAATTCGGGTGTCCACAACATATCCTTAGTACTCTCCTTGACATATTTTTTATCGTCAAATTGACTGGAAGAAAATCCTGAATAAGAAAATCCGACATTTAAATCCAACGATTTCAAGGCCACTTCATTTTCAATACGCCCGCCAATTGTTTTTGATTTATCTATATTGTAATAAGTGTATTCCGTATTGTTGGTAATACTTTCCAGTAATTGTATCTGGTTGCGATAAGCACTATAGTAGCCTGATAACGTAGAACTAAATCCGATGTTTTTTAATGCCTTCGGGGTAAAGTTCAAAGATCCGGTAACACTATTGGAATATTCGGCTTTGAGATTTTTATTGCCGATAAGATTATGGTTCGCATCAAAAAAATTAAGGTATAATTCCCGAAGCGTAGGAGCCCTGAAACCACTTCCATAAGCCAACCGCAAATCAAGCTCACTATTTAATACAAACTTTGTATTGATAGAAGGAATTACTAACGGTGCATTGTATTCGGAATTGCTACTAAAACGCAAACCCGGACGAACATTAATTCGTGCATTAGGTTTAATTTCAGAAGATATAAAAAAAGCGTAATCATTTATTTCAGGTGACGATGAAATCCTTGCTCCATCAGCTTTTTCATGATTGATATCGATGCCCGGCTGAATAGAAACTTTATCAGACAACTGATATTGTGACGTGGTTTTAAAAGCAAGGCTGTTAAGTCTTGAGAGGTCATTTTCGCCTGCCTGGTTGGGTTCTATAGTATTACTCTCAAAATTACGACGTTCAGTTTCTGTCTGCCTTTTGTAATCGGTGTAAGCGATAAAACTACTTAATTGTACTTTGTCATTAATAAGGTATTCGCTTTGCACCTGGTGAATATACCGGTGGGTAACATAGGCCTGGTCAACTACTTTATAGTTACTTAAATTGATAAGATTTCTCGCCACGATATCTTCTTTTAATCCATCTATCCGATAATAAATATGAACGCGATCACTTACATAACCTATCCTTGCATTACCAAGCCATTGCTCTTTCGGTCTCCAACTTTTTCCACGACCGTAGGTGTCTCCTCCAAAACCATCAAATTCATTATGTGAGCCACCAACCGCTATCAGCCAATTATTTTTTGAATAATTAATATGCGCATTTTGGGTGTGTGATCCTTTGTAACTGAAAGGATAATATTCATTGCCGGCTGTCTCCTCCCGGGCGGAAGCATTTACAGAAAAGGTATTTTTTTTATTTTTCTTCGTAATAATATTAATAACCCCTGCCATAGCATCCGACCCATATGCCACAGACATAGGACCTTCCACTATTTCGATGCGCTCAATATTATTAATATCGATCTGACTCAGGCTTACCCTCTCATCAAAACGGTCTACTATGGGTACACCATCCAAAAGAATTTTTATGTTGGTGCCTCCCATCCCATTCAATTTTACATCAGAGATGCCCAGGGTTTTGTCGTTACTAAAACGAAACCCTAATTGCTTGTTCAATACCTGTTGTACATTGTTAGCTCCACTTAGTTCCATGCTTTCACCGCTGATCACTCTTACCTGGTAAACTGATTTGTTTAATGACTGTGGTTTGTATTGACCTGTTACCACAACCTCTTTTAATTGCTTTGCCATGGAACTGTCGGATTGTGACATAGCAGGGTAAGCAGCTAATATTGTAAATAAATAAACGAAGATTTTTTTGGTAGACGGGATCATAATGATATTTTCAGTTTGAAATTATTTATTAATTATTGTTGTTGAATGTCTCATAAGTATGAAAGAGAATTAGAATAGCAAAAGATTAATTATCCTCAAAGTCCTTATTCACATAAGCCCAAAACTTAAATAGAGATTATTTAATTTCATGTAATAATTATTTGAGGATACATAACCTAGAAAGTTACAACTCCTTCTATTTTTTTTTAAATTCGCAATAATCAATTTTTTTTTATATTCCTGAAAATCAATCCCAGTAAGCTATTTAAAGCGCAAAGTGGAAACAAAAAAATAAGTGAATTTCTGATATACGGCATTACGCCTGTTAAAAATGAACTGCAATTGACATCTTCACTTTTAAATTATGATTTCGTTTTTTTCTAAAATTATTTATTAATTAAATTATTATTCCAGTTATCTTATTGACCATTGCAGTGTAGCTGACACAAAATTTTCCTTGAATAATTTCAATATATTTATGTAATGAAAAATAAAGTAAAATATTTTCTCATCTTCCTAATCCTGACAGGAATCACAATCCATTTTAATGCATCAGCTCAATCTGCAGACATCATCCTTACGAATGGGAAAATTTTTACTTCGGATACTTCGAAACTGTATGTACAGGCTTTGGCAATTAAGAAAAATAAAATATTAGCTGTTGGAAATAATCATGACATAGAAAAGTTAGCTTCAGCAAAGACAAAGAAAATAGATCTAAAAGGCAAAACAGTTGTGCCCGGCTTCAATGATGCACATGACCATTTAGGCTTTTTAATTCCTGTAGGACAATCGTACATCACAGAATTTTCTGTGCCCGGACCTTCAAAACAAATTCTGATTGACACTCTCTTAAGACTTGTAAAAAAAGCAACTCCGCATCAATGGATACAAGCTACCATTGGACTAACTGTCTTTAATGATCCGGGCATCAGACGACAGTATTTAGATAGCATTGCGCCAAATAACCCGCTCGCCCTTCTAATAATGTGGGGACACGGAATGATCTTAAACAGCAAAGCATTACAAGCGGTGGGTATTTCAGATACTGCTACTGATCCCCTTTCCGGATGGTATGAAAGAAAAGCAGGGACAAAATATTTAACGGGTGTTTTGTACGAAGGAACACAGTTCCC
>JBDTXP010000061.1:0-11512 GCA_040006135.1 Ginsengibacter sp.
GCCTGTAGCGGAATTCCGGATCGGTAACCTCATCAAAGGTTTCACCATCTTTTTCCTTTACAACCGGTAAGGGACGAAGTGCTTTTGATAAAATTTTAAAAGAGGAAACATGGATAGATGTTTCACCGGTTTTAGTAGTAAACACATAACCATTTACACCAATAATATCGCCCATGTCAATGAGCTTTTTCCAAACGAGGTCGTAAATACTTTTATCCTGGCCTTCATCAATATCATTTTTGCGCAGGTAAATCTGGATCTTTCCTGAAGCATCCTGTATTACAGCAAAACTCGCTTTGCCCATATCACGAATACTCAATAGCCTGCCGGCAACACACACATTTTCAAAATCAGTTTTATTTTGCTCGCCTTTATAATTATTTTTTATGAATGCAGCAGTAGTATTAACCGGGAAAAGTTCCGGTGGATAAGGATCAATACCTAATGATGTAAGCTCACTTAATTTTTCCCTTCTTATTATTTCCTGTTCTGAAAGATGTTGATTCATTGGCTGTACGTCGTTTCGCTTTTAATGTTTTGAATTTTTGCAAATGTAGTTAGAAAGATGTGAGTAGTGAATTGTGAAATGTGAGTAGCAAGTGGGAATACAATAACTTTTTATTGCTAACATCTAATGACTTAGAAATAGTATGGAACTACTTGATTATAAAAAAATCGTTTGCTGCCTTCACTCCGTTATCATGCAACAATTTTTTTTCCGCAGCAGACATTTTTCTTATTCTGCCGGATAGATCTCCATAACTAATGTAAATAGTTCGGCCCATTTCATTTTTTAGGTGATATGATTTCCTGTTAAGCCCTTCCATAATCAGGTTCATCACTGCAAAAGTATATGCCTTCATGCTACTTATGTGATAGGGTGCAACTGCTGTGTTATTTTCATCAAAATTTTTAACCTGCTCCTCGCGCTCCAGTTTGAGGCCAAGCGTTTCGGGGTTGTAAAATACTTTTTCAGCAGTCAGTGGATTTGTTCCTGGCTCACTGCTATCAAAAAGTGCAATGGGATAATTGGCCAGCATACCTCCGTCCACAAAAAGATTAAATGCACCGCTGTCCTTTTCCGGATCTACCTCATTGCCAATGGAATCAATTGCAACCGGTACAAAATAAAACGGAATGCAGGAGCTAATGTGTACCGCCGTACTGAGTTTCATATCCGGCTTTGTTTTCCAGGAAAAAACTTCTGTTCTTTGTTGAGTCACGTTAGTACCGGTAACATACAGGTCTTTAAAATTTTTATTTTTGAGATGCAGCTGGTGTAATTGTAAAAATGTAAGATCTGGTTGTTCCGTTTTTGCCGCTATGAGACGGCTTAACCATAACTGGATCTTATCACCTTTATACAAACCAAATTGCTTTCTCACTCTTTTTATCTTACCAAAAAGGAATTTTCCATCATTGAATTCCTGAATTTTTAATGGTTGCAAAATGGAATCTATTTCTGTAGAAGAATAATTCATTGCAACAAGTAAACCGGCAATAGCACCGGCAGAAGATCCTCCTACATTTTCTATTTGTTCCAGAATACCTTTTTGCTCCAACACTTCAAGTGCACCCGCATAAGCGAGGCCGCGAACGCCTCCACCTTCCATCACCAGGTTTTTGTAAACCGGTTGGCCGTTGCAAAACATACATATCGATAATGCTAGTAAAACACCAAAAAAGTTTTTCATTGATTGAAAATATGAACAAAACTTTCGTTGGTGCATTTAAAAAAGTTAAATTAAGAAGCGCTTCATCTTACCTAACTTTCTTTAAGGAAACTTATGACTACCCGGCTAACAGTACTTGCCAGGCCTCATTTACTTTTCCTTCGTTTAGCAGTGAGGCTGCATGGTGGTGCAGTTCCTGTTCCATTTCTATAGGATTAAGTGAATAATACTGAAAAATATTTTTAAGCTTTTCGTCTTCAAATGCAGGATCAATATTAGGGAGCTCATGCACATTTGCCAATTGGCCAAGATGGTTTCCGGTTAATATTTTACTATTTTTTATTGTGTCGGGCAGGCTATCAAAACCAATACCCAGAAAACGATTAGGCTTCTCCACTTCAAAAAGATTTGTTTGGTCAATTTTAGCATACCAGTTTCCACCCAACCTCGCTACATGATGCAATTTTGCCTGGTCAATTCTTCCGGCGTCATTTAGGATTTCTTCATTCACATGCATCATCAGGATTTCCACAATCACGAGGTTTCCTGCGCCGCCTTCACTACCTAAGGATTTTATTTCCAGCACTTTTCCTTCCATTTGAACCATGCTTTCTTTCACCCGCGGTGGCTTGACCAAAACTGAGGGGATTGGTGTAAATCCTGCTTTCATAAATTCATTTCCTTCTTTAGGAAATTCACAACTGGCAAGGCTTACCTGCTGCACCATATTATAGTCTACGATATTAATAACCACCTCCGGAACTTCATGCACATTATGTAAAGTATGTTTGGTAGTATTATCTCTAACACGCCTGGCTGGAGAAAAAATTACAACAGGAGGCTGCGTGCTGAACATATTAAAAAAGCTAAACGGGCTAAGGTTTATATTGCCTTCAAGATCAATAGTAGAGGCAAAACAAATTGGTCTTGGTGCAATAGCATGCTGCAAAAAATCCTGAGCTTCTGCCGTGGAAATTTCTTTTAGATCGATTGTTTTATAAGGCATTCAGGTAAAAATAAATAGAAAAAAAACTTTGGAATTAAATCCTGGTTACATTTTAAAAGTAAGATTGGCAAACTCCTCTAGCGAAAGTGTTTCGGCGCGGCGATCAAATAATTTGTCCTCCAGAACTTCTTTAGGCATTATACTTTTCAAAGCATTACGAAGTGTTTTTCTCCGCTGGTTAAAAGCTGTTTTTACTAATAGCCAAAATGCTTTTTCACTTTTTACAGGAAACAAATCTTTTTTGGCTGTTAACTTTATCACAGCACTTTGCACTTTTGGTGGTGGCGCAAAGCTCTTATTATTAACTGAAAATAAATATTCTACATCATAATAATACTGCACGAGCAAACTTATTACACCATAGACCTTATTGCCTTCCTTTGATGCCACGCGTTCCGCTACTTCTTTTTGAAACATGCCAATTGCGTTGGGCACATGATCTTTCCATTCTATTATTTTAAATAAGATCTGTGTAGAAATGTTATAAGGGAAATTCCCAATTATGGTGAAAGGCTCATTAAAAGGCAGCTTCATGGTCAAAATACTTTCATGGATTATTTTTCCGTTGAGCTCTGGAAATTTTTTTTGCAAAAATCCAACTTTTTCTTCATCCAGCTCTACAGCTTTAAGGTTAATTTCAGGAATTTGAATGAGCTTTTTTGTCAAAGCGCCACCACCCGGGCCAACTTCTAAAAGATTCGTAAACCGGCATTTTCTTAACGCTTCAATGATTTGGTTAACTACACCTTCATCTTTTAAAAAATGCTGGCCGAGGGATTTTTTGAGGTGATACATGTAAGTGCAAATTAAAGTAAAAGCACCATCTAACCTTTAGTTATGATAAAGGAAAATATATGGTTAATCGAGCAGTTAGTTTATAAAATATAAAAAAAAATGCCTCCCGGGGGAAGCATTTAAATATAAATTTGAATACCCATTTATTACCTGAGAATCACAAGTTTTAAATTGATCAATTCTTCTTTTATTAAAATCTGGACAGAATAAACTCCATTGCTGTACTTGTATAAATTTAAAAGAGGTATTTGATTGGCACCTTTCAACAGGTTTTGTGTGAACAACTCAACTACCTTACCGGTATAATCTATGAGCTTAATAGTTGCAGCACCTTCGCGCTCACTTTGCATATTAATAGTGGTGGACTGAGCTGCAGGGTTAGGAACCAAAGTGGCTATTACCAGTTTATCCTGCGATTTAATAAGTACAATATTACTAATGAACTGATTTCCTTTTGATCCAAAAATATGCAGCCTGTAAAATATCATTGGCGAATTCATTTCAGTAATATCATCCTTAACCGAATATTGCTGTGACTGATTGAGAGAAACCTTTGGAGAAATTACGGCACTTCGCTTAAAATTTACGTTATCAGCACTACGCCATATTTCAAAACGGTTGATGTCTTCAGGCGATATAATATTCCATTGGAGTAAATTAGCCACTGAACTTATATTCATTCCTGTAAATGAAATTAATCTCACGGGCAATACATATGGAATCCAACGCCAGTCACGGTTGCCGGCAGTTGGAGGAGTTCGCTGTACTACTGCCTTGGTTCCTGGTGAAGGGTCACCTGTGAAACTACCATAGTTACCCAGGTAAGCGGATGTTCCTTTTGGTGAAGTATTGTCTGTATCAAAACGATCATCCAACCCATCGCCATCAGCATCAGTATTCAAGAGCGTTGTAAGATCATCGGCTATGCCGTTAAAATTATAATCATGGCCTTCTCTAATGTCAAGGGCGCCATCGCCGTCAGTATCAAGGTCGAGATAATCAGGAATTCCATCAGCATCAGTATCTATAATATAAACTCCGTGTCCGCCCCATATTGTAGGCTTATCATCATAAGAATTATCAAGTCCGTCGCCATCTGTATCAAGTCCGCTTGGCAGCAAATAATCAAATGTTGAAGGTCCTTCAATATTATCAGGAATACCATCATTATCACTGTCTATATCAAGGTAATTCGGATTCGGGTCAGCATCAGAATTAGGTAACACCAGTGTTCCTAAAGAAGATACAGAAGTTACCCAGCCATTTGTTCCAATTGTACCATCTGCACGTCCGTCAAAGTTAGCATCTGCAAAACCTGCTTCAAGGGCATCCACTATTCCGTCGCCATCACTATCTATATCATAAGGGTTAGGCACTTTGTCTTTGTCCATATTTTTGTATGGATAGCTATCTGCGCGGCCGTCATTATTTATGTCAGCACCTGTTTTCAGCAATGCATTTGCTAATAGAATATTATCAGATATTCCATCATGGTTTGCATCAACAAATCCATCAATTTTCCCATCATTATTCACATCAGCACCACCCACTTCCCGTACATCGGGAATACCATCTGCATCACTATCCAAATCAAATTCGTTGGCTATGCCGTCTCCATCTGTATCTTTTAAACCCAGTCCTACACCGGAATTATACGCACCAGATAGGTTGGCATCTACCTGATCTGAGAGTCCGTCGTTATCGCTATCGACGAAATTATCCAGCTTGCCATCTCCGTTTGTATCTACACCTCCGGCTTCTACCACGTCAGGTATGCCATCATTATCACTATCAAGGTCAAGCATATTAATAATACCATCGAGATCTTTATCAAAACGATCATCTACACCATCTCCATTTACATCTATTCTTCCAGGAAAATCAGTATCCAAATAGTTAGGAATTCCATCACCATCAGAATCGCCATCGGCCTGGAAATTATCATTTACAAAGTCTCCGTTATTATCTACATATCCAGGATAGTCCGTATCAAACGCATTGATAATGCCATCACCATCTGCATCCTGTAATGCTACAGGCATGTTGCTTTCAACATAATCAGGAATGCCGTCTTTATCTTTATCTATATCGCAGCTAATGAAAATTGTCACCGGCTGGCAGACTGTTATATTACAATCGCCCTCGGCTCTTACATAGTAAGTTGTTGCTACCAGAGGTGATACAGTTATTGAAGCGCCAGTGCCTACCAATGTACCACCACAACTTGATGTATACCATTTCCAGGAAGCATTAGTTCCTAATGTGCCACCAACAACAGAAAGTAAAACCGGGTTGCCCGGGCAAACATTATTTTTACCTGACTTTGCACCCGTGGCGGCAATTGAAGGAGTCTTAGCTGTAAGCAATACACCAGGTGAGGCATATCTGCAGTTGGAACTTCCTATATTACCTGATGCTGCAACCAGCAACCTGTAATATTTACCAGCCTCTACGGCTGTAACAGGATTGATGATATAAGAAGACGAAGTTGCTCCTGCAATATTTATCCAGGTTATATTATCAGTACTCACCTGCCATTGATAATCTTTTGACCCAGGTAAAGCAGCAGGATCGCTTAAAGAAGAAGTGAAAGTAGTGGAACCTCCCAAACAACCTCCTGAAGGCACCCCAATATTTACAACCGGCAAGGCATCGCATGAGCCAAACTGGACATCATCCAGTGCCACATCATTACCACAACCACCAGCCGCATTATTAATTAGTTCAAAGATGATGCTCGTATATGAGCCCGGGCTTACAAACTTTAACCCGTATTGTTGCCAACCGGGATTAATTATATCACCCGTAGAAATTTCTGTAATGATTAAACCAGTGGCTCCATCACGAATACGCATTAATATTTTTGGATAAATAAAACCACCAAAGGCATTACATTTTGTTTGGTATGCCGTATTCCCCGGAAATGCCGCATAATAAGAAAGTGAATATTGTTGATTAGAACAAAGGGAGGCATTAAAACTACCTCGGTATAAAACACTATTGTTTGCGTCTGCATTTACAAGGAGCATCTGACCATTGGCATTACCAGTATGATCTGTAAGAGAGGAAAAATAAGTTCCATCCCCGTTTATAGCATTATTCGTAAGAGCATAGGTTTCTGTAGCCAGTGGCGCTGTCGTGCTGCCGGCATAGTCTGTGCTTCCAAATGGTACAGTGGCTCCGGTACCTAAAACTGGTACAGGTAAAGTCGTACTTAGTCCGGTTCCACTTCCAAAATTTTGCGTGTATAACACATTTGTTAAGGAGGAGCATGGCGGAGTAACCGAAACCACAGAAATTAATAAGGGTGTTGGCTGGCTTTCCCCTACATCATCCGGTTTGTCATTAGAGTTCAGGTCGGGCGTACTGCCATTGGTGGATGAATCTCTTAATGCGTCTCCAAATAATCCAATACCCGTAACAATTGCCTGGTTATAATATATTATACCAGGCTGGATATTGGCAATCTTGCAGGTAATTTGAAGGGTAATTTTATTTTGCCCAGGGATATTCGATAAGATTCCTCCGGGAGTCAGCAAGTTAAAATTTCCTGCGGTTTTTCCGTCGAAAGAAGCATTTTTTGTAAACCCCGGTGGTGCAGTGATAGAAGTAATAGAAGCACTTATAAGATTAGACGCCCCATTTATTTTTGTTAACGTATCGTATGCCTGTACATTACTTACCGGTGTACCACCGTAGTTTTTTAGGACTACTTCATACACTACATCGTATGTCTTTGAGCCTACCGGGTTCTCTGTAACGGATACCAATTTTTTTGCTGCGCCAATACCTGAGGAGATATCAGTCATGTCATTAGACACAAATATTGAAGCACCCCCATTATATGTTATTGGTTTTTGTGCACCTGTTAAAATATCTAGTTCCTGATAAGTACTGCTACAATATGTTCCTCTTGGAGATATGCTACCTACAAGTTTGCCATCTGAATAAGCCAAACCTACAAGATAACTTCCACCAAAATTTAGTGTATTAATCAGGGTAGCTTTCAAAGGAACCGCGGTACCATAATCTTTCCAATTAATAGTAAAATATTTATTATCCATTACGCCCAATAATTGACCGCCCGGAGTCATAATAATATCACCTGCTTGTATCGCAATAGTGTTTACTCCAAAATCAACTGGTTGAGAAACACCTAAAGTACCTGTTGCAAAATTTACCTGCTGCAATTCCATTGTGTAAGGACCTGGACCCACAAAATTGATCTGGTAACCCAGGCCTGTTGCCGGGTCAAAATCTACTCCTGCAACAAACTGGTTTAGGAATGTTTGATAAACAGGTAATGTTGCCAAATTAGGACAAGTAGTCGGTAA
The DNA here is from genome assembly GCA_040006135.1 of Ginsengibacter sp. GTDB lineage: Bacteria > Bacteroidota > Bacteroidia > Chitinophagales > Chitinophagaceae > Ginsengibacter. The sequence continues at coordinate 7,809 of JBDTXP010000061.1, forward strand.
CCACCTGTATACGTAGGAGTTATATTGACCACCAACCAAAGCTATCTGAGTAAAATAAAGATATCCATCATAAGCATTAAAACTAATAGTGGCAAGCCAAGAACTAAACCCCGGAGTGGCAAGTGTAGGTTGACAATTGAGTCGGTGGGTTAATATATTTGAGCTAGAGTTATAGTCAAAATATTTTACAGAATCCCTTGCGCTAAGTGCCTGATCGCATTGAAATCCTATCCCGATAGGAATAGCCACAGTTGCTCTTTGGGCATCTGCATTCAAAGAAATTATGAATATCAAAAGAATAAATATTCCAACACTCTTTTTTAAACAGCCTAAATATTGCTTTACTTTCATAAGGAAAAATATTATTGGATAATTACCTGCTTGATAGTTTTAAAATTTAATGATTGTATTTCAATAAAATAGCTTCCTGTTTTATAATTGTGAACATCGATTCTGATGTTGCCATTAATAAAAGACTGGTTAGATAGTTTTTTTACTTGCTGGCCTGCGGCATCGTAAATTTTAATGTTTACTTTTTGGGCCGTTTGAGTGGTATTGATATTAATAAAATCGTTGGCAGGATTTGGGGAAATGGTATATAGGTTATCAGCTTCTTTGACTGAAAAACTTACTATGTTCGAATAAGTAAAATTATCTGTTTTTGATAACAGCTTTATTCTGTAATAAGCAACACCTGAAGCATTGGCATCAATAAAAGAAAAATTATTTGTATTGACAAAATCAGCAGTATTTACATTTCCTATTTTTTTAAAATCTGCGCCGTTGATGCTTTTTTCTATTTCAAAAGAATAATAATCTTTAGTGTTATCCAGAGTCCAGATTAATTTTACAGTATTATCTGCGATTTTTTTCCCTGAAAATGAAACTAAATTATTTGCAAGCAATGTAAGTCCGGAATTTTTTGTAAAACTCCCGCTCGCAAGAACCTGGCTATAGGCATCAAAGGTTATTGTAACAGGTTTAAATGAAAGATTATACTGCACCATATTGGACCCTGAGCTGCCAAGTACACCATCGACATCATAATAAAGTATTCCACCTTTATCATAAACTATAATAGTAGTATCCATTGTAACAGAGTTGCTGCCTTGTATGCGAACGGGAACCGGCATATCAAAATGAGTAAGTGCAGAACTTTGAACTGTTTGTGGAAGTGATAAAATTACTGCATTGCCAACATCATTCCATTGGGCACCATTGTATTTTGCAAAGCCCGTATTATAAATCCATTGGTTAAAAAATGTGGAAAGGTCCAGGCCTGACACTGCTTCCATGTGACGCTTAACATCTGCAGTTACTGCATTGCCATATTTTAATAAAGGATCGCTCGTATAATTTTGAATTGCCTGGAAAAATTTTGTATCTCCCAGCAAAGTGCGTAACATATATAAAACCATGGCACCTCTTTCATACACAAAAACTGCCGGTGTGAAGATGGTCGCCATATTTGATGTATCATTTACATATACACTCTGATATTGGTTACCAGGATTTATAGCCTGGCTTTTATGGTAAGCACGCCAGCTTACACCCGTTTGGCCCGCAGCCGCACTTACACTAGGAGCAAATTCAGCACAAATAGATTCAGAAAAAGTTGCAAAACTTTCATTTATCCATATATCTCCCCAACTGCCACATGTTACACTTGCCCCAAACCATTGATGCCCTAATTCATGAGCCAAAATATCCCAATAATAGGATTGATCATACACGCCATTCGCGCTTTCACCGCTAAAAGTATTATGCTCCATTCCACCACCAAAACCAAAGGAGTAATTACCATATTTTTCATTCTTAAATGGATAATCGCCAAATTTATTACTGAAGGTTGTCAGCATTAGTTTTACCCTGTCAAGCGAGGTTCTTGAACTCAATGTATTTGTTTCAGGAAAGAGATAATTAAACACAGGCATTTTTGTGCTCCCAATCAAAACCGTATCAGCAACTGCCGGATATTGTACATAATTGGCTACCGCAGTACATACCTGGTAGGAAGAAATTGGATATCTTTCTTGCCAATAAGTTATTTTATTTGGACCAACGATAGTCTCACTGATTAATTTTCCATTCCCTGCAGTTTTAAAAGAAGTTGGTGTACTTACAATCATATCCATTGAATCTGCCTTGTCATTTACTACATAAGATTTGCAAGGCCACCATGTATAGGAAGAGTAGGGTTCTGATAAAGTATAGACGTAGTTTTGAGAACCATTGTGTGTTGTATTAACGTAACCAGTGCCGTTTCCAAAATAAGGAACTACAGGTGGAACTCCCCGGTAATAAACAGTTAATGAATCCAGTGTGCCTATGGTAGGTAAATTAGGTATTGCAACCTGTAATAAATCAACTGGCCTTGTAATATTTGATGCACTTAATTTACTACCATGGTAATAAACAGAATCGCACGTTAATGGAGATGCAAAATCAAAATTAACAGAGCTGAAATTTGAAACAGTTGTTGTAAAATAAGTTGTAACAGCACCTGCTATATATTTACCTACAGATGTATCAGGGTTTATTCTCAACTCCAGCCTATAGTATTTTACATCATATTCGGTGCCCGTGGTAGGAACAGTGCTCCCAAATCTTAACTGGTAAGCTGCCATCTCATGTTCTATCATTTTATTTCGTGCTACTCTGTCTGGACTTAATATATCATTTGCATTATTTATTTTGTTCTGCTGAAAAGCAATATCTGAAGACTGCGGACTTTCTAAAAATATTTGATTCCCAAAAGTAATAACCTTGGTTTCGTTAGTTTTTTGGCCAAAAGAGATATTGATAAGGGAAATAAGTAGAAGCGCTAAATAGATTCTCTTCATTTTAATTTAAATTTTATTGAATTATATTAGAATATTTACACGATATGAATTAAATTAATTCAAAATTTTGGGGTGAATAATTTAGATTAAAAATTTAATTGTTAGGTTTCAGTATTATCTATAACGACATTAATTGATATATATTTTCGAGAGTAGGAAACTAGTTTGGGTTTAAGCGAATGCCGATCATTCAGTTACTGGAAATATTGGCCTGTGTGTTTTTTGATAAAAATTTCAATTCTACAAAATTTCTCATACTGATTAAGTTATTATCAGCGCATCTTTGGATATATAAATTATTCCTTTTGTATAATCATAAAGGGAATGTTCGTTGCCGATTTATAATTAATTACTTCTAATATAAATGCTTTTTAATACCCAGGGAATTGTATTGCGCACGGTTAAATATGGTGAAACCAGTGTGGTAGTCTCCGTTTTTACTGAAAAATTTGGGATACAATCTTACATAGTAAATGGAATAAGAACCGCAGGAAAAAATAATAAGTCACAATATTTTCAACCTTCGGCACTGCTTGACCTCCAGGTATATCATAATGAACTAAAATCTCTGCAGAGGATAAAAGAAGTAAAATGGTCTACACTACTCACCAATATATTTAGTGATATTTTTAAAAATGCCGTTGCGATCTACGCTGTGGAATTACTTACTAAATGCCTTAAGCAACCTGAAGTCAATGAAGATCTATTCCGATTTTGTACCGATTTTTTTCAAGAACTTAATGATGGAAAGCCTTCAATAGCAGCGAACATGCCACTCTATTTTGCCATTCATTTTAGTGCCTTCTTGGGTCTTAAAATACAGGATAATTTTTCAGCAATCAATCCTTATTTTGATTATAA
>JBDTXP010000062.1:0-11485 GCA_040006135.1 Ginsengibacter sp.
ACAGGCAAGGGCTTTTAATATCTCGTCACCAATGCAAGTCCCTGGAACTTTTCTAAATCACCATTATGCACAAACACGGTATCTCCGCCAGATCGTAAATTCCTTTCTATCATTTCATCAATGATATCATCGACATTCCCTTGAATGGAATTATCCGGAGATACTAATTCAATTTCATCGCCTTTTAATCGCGCCGGTTGAAAGTAGCCTTGTTTCACAAATAACGTTTTGCCGCGGCCATCATTAACTGCCCTCCATATTTCATTATAGTCAGTAAAGAAATTATGCGTATTCACCGCTTGGTGCAATTCAGATAAACGCTCCTGAATTTTCTCCTTATTCAATTGTTTCAAAATAGGCCATGCAGCATCAATGATATGATGCGCTGCTTCCTGCATCCTGTTTCCATTTAAATGGCCCACAATCTTTTCTTTACGATCTGCTATTTTTAAATATTCTGCAAAGTTGGATTCTTCGGTACAAATAATTACAGACAAAGGATTCGCTTTGAGCACTTCAACAAGCTCTTTATCCACCCGATTAAAAAATTCCAAATTAAGATTCGTTTTGCGGTTAGCTATTGAACCCTCTATTCCCTGTGCCGGTTTCAAATCTAAATTTAAAACAGGAAAACCATCAGTAATTTCTTCAACAACTTTATCATCAAAAGCTTCTATCAGCCTCGCTTTATCACGGCTCAATACCATCACATAATAACCAACCTGCTGGTGTATTGCTCTTATTAAATCTCTTGTAGCAAAAGTTGTATCAATTATTACGCGGTTCTCAACGTGGATAGGGAGACGTACAAATTCTATAAAGTTTTCATTTGCAAAAATTACCAGGCTTTCCAGGTTGTGGCGATGATTAATATTTTCAGCGAAGTCATTTATTTTTTGGATAATATCTGTAGCTATTTTTTTTGGATATCCTTCCTGCAAACGAGCCTCCGCCTCTTTTATAAGATTCTTCAATACAATTGAATCTTTATCACTGTCAGGAAATGTGCGATGTGTTTGCAGAATTATAGTTACACAACAATCAGCACTTACATCTTTTAATTTTTCTAAGATTATATTCATAATAATTATTTTGAAGAATATAAGCAATGTTTAGGACAATACCATGCATTAAGTGAAATGTATTTTTTTTAGTTATTTGTATACTTTAAGGTCGTTAATGTATCACCATTAGATCTGGTTTCTTTAAGTGCGCAGAAAAATAAAGGCCCTATTTTGCTGCAAAGACAGACGTAGAGTAATTTGTCATTCTATATAGAAGGCATAGTACGTTGTTTAGCACAAATAAATCATTCACTTCCCCTGCCGGTTATTCACCAACATCCATTTCGCAGTTTCATAAATCGCAGTCGTGAGTGTCGATAGCGCATTTTTTATGGAATCTCTTTTCTCTTTATTTATTTGAAAAGCAGATGCTCTGAGTGGTAATAATTCCTCTTTGGTGATTTGCAAATTCTTTACAAAATAAAAATCATTCGTCACCACTCCAATATTTCCTTCATCATGATGAATAATGAAAGCTGCATCCAGCTTCCCTTTGGAATTCAGCAGGTCGCGGCCAAGCGTAGTGTTGGTGTACGAGTCATGCATCATTCCTGCTATGGTGGGCATTACATCTATCTGCGAAACTACCTCTGTATGTAGTTGTGGTGACAGCAATTCAGGTGCATAAAATAAAAGCGGCACATGCTCATCTGTAAGGCGGCTTAGATTGCTGCTGTCTCCTTGATAGATAGCAGATGTTTCACCTTCCACACCATGATCACCAACGAAAACAAATAAGGTATTATTAAACCAATTTTCATCTTTTGCTTTTTGAATTAATTTCCGGAAAGAATAATCTGTATAACAAAATGCCTGGAATTCTTTCAATGATTCGAAGCCATATTTCCTTAAAGTATCCTCAGAAACTATCCTTTTTTCAAAATCTTTATCCTGCTCGGGAATGGTATAAGGCCGGTGATTATCTGCTGTTTGTATTACAGCAAAAAAAGGTCTTTTTTCTTTAGCAAAATGATCGCCTGCTTCCATAAAAAGATCTTTATCACTTATACCCCAAACATTTACAACAGGGGAATTAAAATCGCCTTCCTGGTATAATTTTACTCCATTAATATTTTTAATAAGGCCCTGGAAATTGTTGAACTCACCACTACCTCCGAGGAAATAATATTTATCATAATCTTCAAATTCATTGATGATCGTTCGCTGGTTAATTGCTGCAGGATTTCTTGTAGAAAATTTAGAAAGCTGCACATCAGGAATACCGGTGAGTGTTGCGAATACTCCACGTGCGGTACCAAAAGTAGGAGTGAAGCAATGGCTGAAAAATATACCACTGTCGCACATCTGTTTAAAGAAAGGAGTGGTATTTAACGGGTTGCCACTCATACTGCTTTTATACATACTGAAACTTTCACAGATCACCAACACTATGTTAGGCCTGCTTTCCAGGCTCTTACTATGCGGCTGCATCGTTCTTGTATAATCTTTTTGCTCCCTTGTTTTTATATCAAGTTGTAAAAAATCTGCTACCATCTTGTAGTTAGAACGCGCACCCGAATCTTCAAATGACGGCCTGCGAAACCGAAGTGTGGTAAAAAAATTCTGTAAGGGATTTAACGCGACATACGATTTAAAGTTATCATTCAATAAAAATGCATCTTTCCATTTTAATGGATACAGCCCAAACAGGCCGTACATACACCATAGCAATAAAATCAAAGTGACTGCATGCCACCTCTTTCTATAAATAATATTTTCCTGCGAATTATTTCTCGTGGTTCTTACATGTGTTCTTTTAAAAAGTCTGAAAAGAAGTATAACAGACAATATCAACGCAAGGAATATCCACACCATTGGATAACTCTGCCACAGCATCCTGAAAGAAATGACAGGATCCTCTGCGAAATTTAGCGCGCTAGCATTGATGCGTGTATGATTATAACTAAAATTGCCAAAGTCGGCACCATAAAAAAATAATACAAACAAGGTGGCAAATGCAAGATAATAGGACCATAGCCTTTTATTTCTTTCACTAAAAAATGGAGAGAATTTAGGGTAAACCGATAGCAACACAATTGGAAAAAGTAAAAATGCGATCCACTTGGCATCAAAAAGAAAACCAAGCCAGAAGGATGGAAGTAAACTTGTTATACTTTCATTTACAGGGATAAATAATACTACTGTTGCAACACGAAGGAGGGTGAATATCACCAAAAATATCAACCATAATTTTATGATCCATTGAATGGTGGGTGGTATCGTTCTTGGAAATTTGAAATGCATCAATTCAAGTATTTGTAAACAGACGATTATTACAAATCGCCAATGTCAAGGCAATCTTACTTTCTTATTATTATATAATAGATATTTCGCTGTCTGGTAATAAGCTTCAGTAAGCTGCTTCAATAATTTTTTATCCTCCATTCCTTGAAGTCCATCTACAGGTTGGTTATCTATTGTTGAACGAAAATCTTCCTGGCCGCCATTCACATTGTGCGTAAACACATATTTATCAGTAACCATTCCTGTCTGTTTTAAATTAGGTTCAAACAAAAAGGCGATATTTTTAAAGTGTGTATTTGCGTGGGTGGTATCAAATAGATTAATGCCCATGGTGGTATTTGTGTATGGTATTGCTGCCAACGCTGTCACTGAAGGAAGCAGATCCACCTGCGAGCATGTAGTATGCAGCCGTCGTGCCGATAAGAGTGAAGGTGCATAAAATAACAATGGCACATGCCTGGTCGTTAGTCCATCAACTTCCCACGAACGCGGAAACATACCACCCGCATCACCACTGATACCATGGTCGCCAACGAAAACAAAAATAGTATTGCTAAAATACTTTTCCTTTTTCGCTGTTTCTATAAATGTTTTAAAACAAAAGTCAGTATACCGAAAGGCATTCAACTCTTCATTGCTTTCAAAGCCATATTTTTTCAATGTATCTTTTGGAAAAGAAACAGTTTTAAAAGCCGCTTTATCTTCTTCAGGTATTGTATAAGGCCGGTGATTATCTGCAGTCTGAATTACACTTACAAAAGGTGTAGTTTGTTTTTTATAAACTTCATTCGCTTCCAGGAAAAGGCGCTTATCACTGATGCCCCAAACGTCTATAGCTTTCGATTTAAAATTTTCTTCTTCCATTAATTGCAGCCCATAAATATTGTTAGTTAGCAATCCACGAATATTTGCCCAACTGGAACTACCACCTATAAAGTAATATTTTTCATATCCTTTGTAATCATTAATGATCGTATGTTGATCAACGTAAGCAGGATTACGACTACTTGTATTAGGATATTCTACATCCGGAATTCCCGTAAGTGTCGCCCATATACCACGCGCTGTGCCATAAGCCGGAGTAAAACAACGATCGAAAAAAATTCCATTATTACAGAGTTCATTAAAATAGGGTGTCGTATGAAGTGGATTTCCCCACATGCTGCTTTTATAGCCAGAAAAACTTTCGCAGATCACGATTACCACGTTGGGCTTTTTACCCAAAGTATCAGGCACATATTTTCTGGCAAAGTTTAATGAGTTGTTCTGGTCTATATTTTTTATTTGCAAATACGAAGCGATTAGTGCATAATTTTTTTTGACAATATCCAGGTCATACATCGAGTTCCTGAATTGCAGTGTACTCAAAAAACTTTGTACAGGATTGAGCGCGAGATTGGCTTTAAAATCATCTTCAAAAGAAAATGCATCGCTCCATCTGAGTGGATATTGATTAAGTCTGCCAAAAATACCAAGTCCCATAAGTAGCGCCAGCGTAACCACTATAAAAATATTCCTGTTCGACCTCACTTCCTGTATAGTTGACAAGTAATTGTATATTTTTAAAATAAGAAAATATAAAACTGCAATGCTTGCAATGATCAAAATAACAAGCCATACGACCGGGTAAGTTTCCCAAATCATATTCATCGAAATTTTGGCGTCGCCTGTATAATTTAAAACAGTTGCGTTTAACCTTTGATGTAGGTAATCATAGTGCTGAAAGTCAAATGCATAAAGGAATACAAGGATTAAAGTAATTATAAAAAAGTAAGTTTTGAATATAACGCGGGAAGTCTTATTAACAAAAGGGTTGCAGTTTTTAGTTATAAAAAGCCATACAAGAATTCCTAAAAATACGATGACAACGAGCGCTAACATAAACATATGGGCATGCCCTTTTTTTATAAACAAAAGCAATAATGCCATAATAATTATGGTAATGCTTACAAGGATGATACTGCCAACAGTCAATTTCCCGCTGGTTTTGTAATTTAATGACAGGTTAGAAACAAGGAAAGGAAATAATATAATGCTGCAAACGGTACGCAGATCAAAGCGCACACCTAAAAGAAACGGGTTGATATTTTGAGAAAATGTATAACCACCAGGCCGGAAATGATAGAAAAAAATAAACCGCATGACTGTCATTCCTAAAAAGATCAATACACCTGAGGCAAGGAGCCATTTGGTAACAGGTTTAAGATTGAATTGATTCATTCCGGTTTAAGAAAGATATTGCAGCGAGGTTAATAATGGGCAAATGTAAATATTTCGGGGCTTTTTTTAAGCAATGGTTATTTTTGTAAACATGATCTTAACAGATATACAGCCTGGTTCTTTTATTCCTGTATATATCCGGGACCTGGATTATCGTCTTTTCTCTAAAATAAATGGGGATTGGCATAACGCTTTTTTAGACAATTTTTTTCCTTTTATCCGCGAGTCTTATTTTTGGATACCATTTTATTTTTTTCTTGCACTTTTTGTATTACTTAATTTTAGACTTAAGGGTTTACTGTGGATGCTGTTTTTTATAGCATTAGCAATTGGTTCGGATTTTTTAAGCAGCAATCTCATCAAAGGTAATTTTCCCAGGATCCGGCCTTGCAGAGATCCGCTATTGCAGGATTCGATTAGGTTTCTCGTTAATTATTGCCCGCAAAGTTCCAGTTTCACTTCTTCGCATGCATTCAACCATTTTGCTGCTGCGATGTTTATCTTTACCACGTTTAAAGATAGTATCAGTAAAAAATGGGTCTTTATATTTGTGTGGGCATTCTTTATTGCTTATGCCCAGGTATATGTAGGAGTTCATTTTCCTTTTGACGTATTTTGTGGCGCATTAATTGGTTTACTGCCCGGATGGTTTACAGGCATTTTGTTCAATAAACAAGTAGGTTTACTGCCTGGTTAAAATAAAAATGATGATTGAAGTTGTTATATTGGCTTTCCTGATTTTGATTAATGGTTTTATTGTAATGTGCGAAACCGCATTAATCACTTCAAAGAAAAACAGGTTGGAAGGGCGCGCCTCAAAAGGCGATTTAAAGAGCCAGGCAGCTCTTAATCTTAAAGAAAGTCCGGATATATTTTTGTCCACTACGCAGATTTATATCACACTCATAGCTATTCTTACGGGTGTATATTCAGGCGAAAAATTTGGAAAATTATTGGCACCATCACTTGCGAGAATTAATTTCTTGCAACCCTATGCTGAAACTGTAGCGACGGTGATCGTAGTAATAGTTGTTACTTTTTTATCTATACTTTTCGGAGAACTGGTGCCCAAAAAAATTGCCATTTTAAGGCCTGAAATGATCGCCCGGAGTGTAGCCGGATTCATAAAAGTTTTGAGTACGATTTCCTATCCTTTGGTATGGCTTCTTAGCACGCTCAATGTGGCCATATTCAAGTTATTCAATATTAAAGCGCATAAAGATGGCCAGGTAACAGAAGAAGAAATAAAAGCAATGATCAATGAGGGAAGCGAGATGGGTGCGATAGAGGAGGAGGAAAAAGATATTATTCAACGTGTTTTTCATTTAGGAGATAGAAATATAACTTCCATCATGACGCATCGTACTGACATTGTTTCTATCGGTATGGATGAAGACCGTGAATCAGTAAAAGAAAAAATAAAAAAGTTTCAGCATTCCGTATACCCGGTTTGCAAAGAAACTATTGATGATATTGAAGGAGTTATTTATGTAAAAGATATGTATCTCCATCCCGATGCACCATTGGCCGAACTTGTGCGAAAGGCATTATTTGTTCCTGAAAATAATTCCGCATACCAGGTTTTAGAAAAAATCAAAAACACTAAAATCCACTATGCATTTATTGTGGATGAATACGGAAGCCTTCAGGGTATGATAACGGTAAAGGACATACTAAAAGCTATTGTAGGCGAAATGCCTGAAGAAGAAGATGATGATTATGAAATTGTAGAGAGAAAGGATGGCAGCTACCTGATAGATGGGCAGATTCAGTTTTATGATTTTCTCACCTACTTCAGCAAAACCAATTGGATCAGTGAAAGTGAGAATGAATTTGATACGATGGCAGGATTTATTTTACATGAGTTAAAACGAATTCCCTCTGTAGGCGACTCATTTGAATGGCGTGGATTTAATCTAGAAATAATTGACATGGATGGTCAGCGAATAGACAAGGTACTTGTGAAAATAACCGATGAGATTCGCGACGAAATGGAAGAAGATTAATTGCTGTAACTCATTTTCCTGATTAATTCTTTTGGCAATACGGGTAATTTTTTTCTTTCAAATAAAAAGGTTGCCAGGGAAGAAAGGTCTTTAAAAATATAATGACTGTTCAGCGCTCCTTCAAGGTATCCACGCCCACTCGTATTACCCGTTCCCATTCTTAAGCCAATCATTCTGCGGACCATATCTATATGCTTATGCCGCCAATTGCTGAGCTGATTATCCATCTCTATCAGGCCATCCAATATTTGGTAAGATGTTTGAAAAACCGGGAAGTCGCGATATAGCATAATAAAAAGTGCAGCCTTCATAGCGTTAGCTGAAAGCAGCGTATCCTTCTTCTCATCAGCCCCTTGATTTTCAGGAAAAAAAATACGGTCAAAATCATTAATTTTATTGGCTTCTCTTTCGTTTAAACTACCCTGGTAAACATTCCTGTAATCACTCCAAAAAGGATGAAGGCCATCTTTTACCGGAAATAATGATTGGTAATTTTGCCAAAGCTCTTTATCAAAAAATGGCATCCGCTCCAGCCACTCGTTGACTAATATTAGCAGGCTTTTTTCTTTCTCTACATCATTTATTCTATCAAAATCACTTTTTGCGAAGCCGCCTTCATTAGTTCTTTTATAATATTCTTTATTGAACCTGTTCTCCATTTGTAATCCCAGTCTTGCTTCTATGAGCCTGAATTGTACACTTTGAAAACCAGACGCAGGCACTAAAAGATTTCTGAATTCCAAAAAATCCAATGGTGTCATAGTGTCCAGCATTGTGATTTGTGTTGTTAGAAGATTAAGAATTTTATTGACCCGATTCAACCGATGTCTAACAAGATTCAAGTCTTCAGAATTGTCATCGATCTTTTCCTTTTTAAAAACACTAAGGATAAAATCCAATTCAAATAAGATAAGTTTGAACCAAAGTTCATACGCCTGGTGAATAATGATAAAAAACATTTCATCATGCGCTTTCTCATTGCCTGGAAGATCACTTTCAGGATACTGTGCGTCTAATATTTTATCTAAATGGAGATATTCGTGGTAATAAACATTTTTCTGTTCCATAATGGTGGTGTAATCGGGTAAATTTAATCTGTTTTATTTTATATTTAAAGAAGGCAGTCAGATAAATTAGAATTTGTCTTATTTTTAAAGTGTATCCATCTTAATAAAAAAAATTACTCCATGAAACTGGTACGATTGATTTGCCCCCTGATATTTTCCAGCATCTTTTATTTTTCCTGTACTCCGAAGTTGGCGCCTATTGCAGATAACATCGGCGCTGCAACTACCTCCTTTGCACATCCGGCATGGAGTGAACAAAGTAATATTTACGAGGTAAACCTTCGCCAATATTCCAAAGCCGGAACCATTAAAGAATTTGAAAAAAGCCTTCCTCGGTTAAGAGAAATGGGTGTTGAAATTTTATGGTTTATGCCTCTTACACCAATTGGTTTAGAAGGCCGTAAACTTGATGAAAGTGAGTTAGGAAGCTATTATGCAGTAAAAAATTACAAAGAGATCAACCCGGAATTTGGAACTATGGAAGACTGGAAAGAACTCGTGCAACATGCACACAGACTTGGTTTCAAAGTGATAACTGATTGGGTTGCAAATCATAGTTCACCTGATAATCCCTGGATGAAAACGCATCCGGATTTTTATGCTAAAGATTCCAACGGAAAAATAATTATTCCATTTGATTGGACAGATACACGTAAGCTTAATTATGCTAACCGCGAGCTAAGGGATACAATGATTGATGTAATGAAATATTGGTTGAATACAACAGGTATTGACGGCTTTAGATGTGATGTAGCGGGAGAAGTGCCTGGTGACTTCTGGAAAGAATGCATTACCGAATTGAAGAAAATAAAAAATGTATTTATGCTGGCGGAAGGTGAATCACCGGAATTGCATTACAACGGATTCGATGCAACATATACCTGGAGTGTGATGGATGCCATGCAAAAGGTGTATGAAGGTAAATACAGGATGATGCAATTTGATTCAGTTCTTTCTCATAACATACAAGTATACCCTAAAAATGCATACCGCATGTACTTCACCACTAATCATGATGAAAATAGCTGGAACGGAACAGAGTTTGAAAAGTATGGTGATGCAAATAAAGCTCTTGCCGTTTTCTCGCAGACGATGTACCAGAGTATACCACTTATTTATAGCGGGCAGGAAGAGCCCAATAAAAAAAGGTTGAAATTTTTTGTAAAAGATCCTATCGTTTGGGGTAAATATGAAAGAGAACCTTTCTATAGCAAATTACTTCATTTGCGCGAACGCAATGCTGCTCTTGCTGCGGACGCAGCATACAAGAGACTTGCTACTGCAAATGATGATGCCATATTCTCCTATGTACGACAAAAAGGAAATAAGAAAGTAACTATTGTTATTAACTTATCTGCCCAGCCACAACAGTTCACCATTAAAGAAAATGAAATGTATGGTAAGGCCACCGAACTTTTTACAGGTGCAAAGGTTAAATTAGAAGAGATGACCGTTTACTCTTTGGCTCCCTGGGATTATAGAGTGTATGAATATTATAATTTAAAAAAGTAAAATGACCTCAACTGCTTCTTCCGTAGATCAATACATTGAACAATTACCAATGGAAAGAAAGGTACCAGTGGAGAGGTTACGCGGAGTGATATTGAAAAATATCCCGAAAGGATTTGAAGAAACAATAAGTTATGGCATGATAGGATACGTGGTGCCACACAACCTTTATCCGGCGGGTTATCATTGTACGCCTGAATTACCGTTGCCTTTTATGAACATTGCTTCGCAGAAAAATTATATATCGCTATACCACATGGGATTATACGCTGATGATAAACTTTTAATGTGGTTCAAAGATGAATATAGCAAGATTTTTAAAAGTGATGCTGATATGGGCAAATCCTGCATCAGGTTTAAAAAACCCTTTAATATTCCTTATGAACTTATTGGTACATTATCAACAAAGATGACCGTAATCGACTGGATAAAACTGTACGAAAAAAAATTCAAAAAAAATTAAGAAGCCTCTCAGTTATTAATCCTCTTAATAATTGCAATTGTTACATTCATTGATTTCACTAAAATTTAAAATATTCCCTGAGATATGCAGCAGGCTTAAGATTGAGCCACTCTTTGCGACTCTTATCCAGATCATCGTATGTAAAAGATTGAATTTCTGCTTCAGTAAAATTGAGCGTATTTTCCGGTGATTGTTTTGTAATAATTCCTAATCCATAATCACAGTCTGCAACGAATACATTTATATCTTTCCTAAGAGACCTCAGGTGTATAATTGCTTTCCAAACATCGCCATTCCAATTATCCTGTTCATTATTTTTAAGCCATTCTTCAAATGTTCCTCCAGCTATTGCAGTAGCGGGGTTACAATCATGCATGATAATAACACCATCGTTATTTAAATATTTTAATACATTTTCGGCATCACGTAAAGCGTAGTGGTATTCATGCATTCCATCTACCAAAGCAAGATCTAACTTATTATTTTTATACAGATTATCTCCATGAAGCCTGAAAAAATCATCACTCGTTTGAGGATAATATTTATTAAAAATGTTTTTAGGATTAGAGAAAATTTTTCCAATCTTTCGAACAGTATCAAATTTGAATTCAGGATCTACAGCCACCTTCTGCGTGCTCTTTACCCGGAAGAAAACATGGCCATTCTCAACCCCGATTTCAAGGTAATTTTTTCGTCCTTGATTTATTAATTCTTTGATCAAAGTCAGTCTGTCCATCTAAATATTTTTTTTTAAAACTAAAAATCAACCCTATTAAACCTTTAAAGCTTCCTCAACCTTTTGAACTTATGGAACCTATGGAACCTCTTAAACCTTTTGAACCTCTGGAACCTTCACTTCACTTTCCCTTTTATTTCCTGCAATTTCAACAGCGCTTCCACAGGTGTTAGCCT
>JBDTXP010000063.1:0-11359 GCA_040006135.1 Ginsengibacter sp.
ACACATCGTAATCTACAATCACGCGCGTAGTGCGGGGATGCGACTGGCAGGTAAGGATATATCCATCCTTAACTTCACTGTCTTCCAGTCCATAATTGGCCTCCATCTCTACTTTTCCTTCCAGCAATTTTGCTTTGCAGGAACAGCATACACCGCCTTTGCAGGCAAATGGAAGATCTATTTCATGAGATAATCCTTCTTCGAGAATGGTATTGCCATTATACTCCAGGTTAAAATCATAGGACCGCCCATCTACTTTTATTGTCACTGCCGCACCTTCTTTTTCCGGTTGAACAACAGCTTCATAAATCTGTGTGTGCTTTTTTGTAGGCGTTGTAAATAATTCAAAGTGGATCTTTTCCTTGGCAACTCCTTCCTGTTCTAAATACTCTTTCACGCTAAAGATCATTGCTTCAGGACCACAAATAAAAAATTCATCAATAGATTTCCAGTTAAAGAGGCGAGATAACTCCTTGCATTTATTTACATCTATCCGCCCGGTGTTTAAATCAGCTTCTGTTTTTTCCCTGCTTAAAATATGAATTACGTTTAAGTTTTCCAGGTGTTGATTTTTAAGTGCTTCAAGTTCTTCTCTAAAAATAATAGAGGAGATATTTTTATTTCCATAAACCAGCGTTACCTGGCTTTCTTTTTCTGTGGAAAGGATGGTTTTAATAATTGAAATAACAGGAGTAATGCCACTTCCGGCAGCAAAAAAGAGGTAATCTTTCTTTTGCCCCTGTTTTATTTCTGTATAAAATGTGCCGGTGGGAGACATTACTTCCAGCACATCGCCGGGTTTTAATTTTTCGGTCGCGTAAGTGGAAAAGATTCCATTATTCACTTTTTTTACTGCAACACGCAGTTCATTTTGCATAGGACTGCTACAAATAGAGTAAGATCTCCTTACATCATCGAGGTTGGTTTTTATGGTAATATTCTGACCCTGAATAAAGTCAAATTCTTTTTTCAATAATTCAGGAATTGTAAAGGCGATGGAGACGCAATCAGGTGTCTCCTGGCGCACATCAGACACGGTAAGCGGAAAAAAATGTAATGCCACAGCTGTTAAAGTATTTTTAGGTACAAAGGTACATTATCACGTAGCAACACTTTTTAAATGGATTTTAAGGAATACTGATTAATTTTACGCGCCGAAAAATAAGCGTATGAAATTGCATTCTGTAGAGACGGTGGCTTCCATTTCACCAGAAGATTTTAAAAAGAATTATTATAAAAAGAATATACCCCTGGTAATAACCGACCTGTCAAAACAATGGCCGGCATATAAAAAATGGAACTGGGATTATTTTAAGCAAATAGTAGGTGATCAAAAAGTAGGACTCTATAACAATGTGAAAAGTGATGCTTACACGCCCATAAATACGGCGGATGATTATAAAACCTTTGGTGAATATGTGGATATGATAAAGGAGGGGCCCGCGGCCTGGCGTATTTTCTTATTCAATATTTTTGATCATGCACCCCAGCTCATACAGGATTTCACATGGCCGGAAGATCTGATGAAAGGTTATGTAAAAAAGTATCCGATGCTTTTTACAGGCGGAGCTACTTCTATCACGCACATGCATTTTGATATAGATCTCTCTCATATTTTACATACACAGTTTGCAGGCCGTAAAAGAGTGCTGCTATTCAGGCATGATGAAAAGAATAAATTATACAGAAAACCATTTGAGGTACTAAGCCTTGCAGACTTTTCCAATTATGCTGAAGATGGGAAAAATCCTGATTATGAGAAATTTCCTGCATTGCGTTATGCAGAAGGGTATGATTTAATTCTTAATCCGGGTGATACCCTTTTTATGCCTGCAGGCTATTGGCACCATATGGAATATTTAGATAGCGGCTTCGCAATGAGTTTGCGGGCGCTTCAAAGTTCTTTACCTGGAAAACTAAACGGCGTCTGGAATCTTTTTGGTATGCGCAGTATAGATACCGTAATGAAAAAGACCTTACCAAAGTGGTGGTATAATTACAAATTGAAAAAAATCGATCAGCTTGCATCAGGTGAACTAAAAAAGAATCGCGCCTGATCAGAAAATAGTTTTGTATTCTAATTAAATTTTGTAATTTAGCGCACGCCCCCGAATTTCCATCTCCTATAATAGAAACCTTCTATTTTCAATATCTATTGACAGGTTTAATATTCCTCTCTATATTTTAATATTTTTTTCCTCGCAGAAAATAAATCTTTCTTGTGGTTTCAGAGGTAAGCAAGGCCGGTGATTTTCATCACTGGCCATTTTTTTTTGAGTAATGCATTTAGAATGTCGCGGTCTTAACTTTCGGAATCATGCCGTTTTAATTCACCTTGATTATTTATTCCGGGTTCTATGGATATATTTATTGCAATTGTAATTGCTCAAACTCCATTATCGTTGTGGAATTGTGAAAAGGATGTAAATTCGTTATATAAAATAAAAACTATGAAAACAGCAGATATCCGGCTGAAGTTGCACCAGTTGATAGACACCTTAGAAGATAAAAAAGCAGTTGCTATTTTTACTTTGTTTGAAAATGAAATGAATGTAGAAATGAAAAGAAAAAGTTTGATTGAGGCTGAGCGGAACAATTATCTTTCCGGAAAGGGTAAAAATTATAGTTGGTCTGAAATTAAGGATATGGCTTTACACAAAGAAAAAAGACATGGGCTATAAGTTAATTGTAAGACCATTGGCAGCAATCGAAATTCTTGAATCCTATGACTGGTATGAAACAATTAAAGAAGGATTAGGTACAAGATTCTTAAATGAATTGGAGGATTTTTATGAAAGACTTATGTTAAGCCCGAAAGTCCACTCTTATTACAACAAACCCGTAAGACAAGGAAAAATAAAAAAATTCCCCTTTGTTGTGGTATATGAACTCTTTGACCCTATAAATATTATCGTTGTATATAGTGTTTTTATGACTAAACAGGATCCCGCAAAAAAAAGAAGTAAATAGCACGTACATAAAATATTAAATTCTCTTCAAAAGAGTTCTATTGACTCAACTTACCGCTCTGTTCAGAAAATCTATAAATGGATTCAGCGTTTGAAAGTTTTTTGCAAGCGTATCAATAAATCTGTTTTCCATAACTGAGGAATCGCTAAAATTGCAGGTGGCTGTAAAGCTCTTTAACTTTAGAAAGTAGCCAGCCTCATTATCTTTTTCATACCCCTTAGGAATATTTGCTAACACCTGTCCCTCTTCTCTATCCAATTCATTGTAATCTTTTTTGAATCCCGGCGCCGTTATTATTTTTTTAAACTCAGCAAGAGAATAATCAATTTCCTGGCGAACCTTGTGTAGCTCCTCTTTTTCTGGTACCCATAAACCCCCGCCGGCAAAGCAATTGCCGGGCTCCAGGTGAAAATAATATCCCGCGTAAATAGATTTTTTGCCACCTTTAGCCATGTAGGCGCTAAATTGTTTTTTATAAGGAGTCTTGTTAAGTGAGAACCTAACATCCCTGTTTATACGAAAAATACAATTTTTTGCTTCCAGTTCATCCAGGTTGGGATCAAACTTTTTCATCTTTAAAAGTAAAAACGCAATAAATTTTTCAAATTCTTCTTTAACCAGAAGATACCTGCCGCGGTTTTCCTCAAACCAGGGACGATTATTATTTTTCTTAAGGTCTTTTAAAAATTTGAATGTAGGCGCAGTGATCATCTTAATATTAATTCCGGATATCATTAAATCTTAGCCCAGCTTTCACCACTTTTAATCCTATAGATGGTCATTTCACTTACGCCGTATTTATCAGCAATGAGTTTGTGCGTTAGCTTTCTGCGTGGATTTTCCAGCATAGCTTTAATAGTTTTAACCTGGCCAGAATTTAATTTAAGGCCTTTAGTGCGCGACTGTTGCGCTTTTTTGTAAGCCAATTTTATAGGGCTTTTTTGTTGATGGTCTGTAGCTTCCTGTTGAGTAACCCACTTAAGATTTTTTATGTGGTTGTCGTCTTTTTTGTGATTTTTATGAATTACGTATTTTTCTTTGCTACCTTTTTTCGGTAGAAAGAGGCGTGCTACTTCCCGGTGCACGTACAAAGTACCGTTGGTATCTTCTATATGGAGATTGATTGTTCTATAACCCGAAGTAAGAGATCCTGAAAGTATTTTCCCATCATTAAAAATATCTTCTTTGTAACTGGATATTCTCCCATTAGATGAAATTGCATACTTATTTCTTAAAAGCTGATGTCCTTTAAAGGTTAGTGGTTTCCACATTTCGCCATTAATTTTCTTTATCATAGCATTCTGTATTTGAGAGTAAGGTATTAAGAATTAATTAGATTCAAGAACTCATCTTCATTTATTATTTGAACAGATTTAATCTTTTTTGCTTTTTCTAATTTGCTTCCTGCAGATTCGCCTGCTACGAGATATGTAAGATTCGCACTAACAGCAGAAAGAATTTTTCCTCCATTTTTTTCTGCCAGCTGTTCTGCCTCATTTCTTTTTAATGTAGGTAATGTTCCGGTAAATAAAAAGGTGTTACCTGTTAGCCTTCCTTTCGTTTCTTCTTTCTGTTCTCCGGACACATTTACGCCAAATTCATCAAGGTCTTTTACTGTTTTAGTGTTTTCTGTATTCCTGAAAAAGTCATATATGCTTTCACTCACTTTAATTCCGATGTCTTTAATTGTCGACAACTGTTCTGTTGATAACTGCTCCAACTCATAAATTGAATCAACACTTTTAGCAAGTGCTTTTGCCGTTGTCTCCCCTACATATCTTATACCAAGTCCAAATATAAGGCGATGCAAGGGTTGTTTTTTTGAATTTTCAATGGCAGATTTAAGGTTGTCAATTGATTTTTGTCCGAATCCTTCAAGATTGCTTAACCGGGCAAAATCTATATTGTAGATAGACGGAATATCTTTTATAATACCCATGGAAAAAAATTTTCTCACATTAGCCTCACCAAGAGATTTAATGTCCATTGCATCCTTACTCACGAAGTGACTAATGCGTTCCACTACCTGGGCTTCACAATTTATATTCTCACAACGCCAAACTGCTTCTCCTTCAGGTTTTACGAGATCCGTGTTACATACGGGGCATTGTGTTGGGAAAACAATTTTTTTTTCTTTTCCTGTTCTTAATTCAGTCAGTGGTTTTACAATATAAGGAATCACATCTCCTGCACGTTCTACTATAACAGTATCTCCCACACGAATATCTTTTTCTGCAATAATATTTTCATTAAACAGGGAAACTGATGAAACTGTGACACCGCCGATATGTACGGGTTCTATTTTAGCAACAGGTGTTACGGCGCCAGTACGGCCAACCTGGTATTCGATATTTGTTAATTTGGAGGTTGCCTGCCTTGCTTTAAATTTAAAAGCCATCGCCCAACGTGGATGATGAGATGTACTGCCCGCCTGTTGCTGCAACTCAATTTGATTCACTTTGATTACCATTCCATCTATCTCATAAGAAAGTTTATCACGAAGCGTTTCAAATTCCAGGCAATATGCAATGACCTGCTGAATAGTAGAAAATACTTTTATTTCCTTTACAGGTGTTTTAAATCCTAATTGATTTAGTAATTCCAATATGCGGGAATGCGTTGAGGGAATTAAGGAAGGTTTATTTTCTGCTGTTGACTCAATAAAACTTGCATGATAGAATATCGCCTCCAATTTCCGTTTGCGCACAGCCGAAGGGTCTTTCATCCGTAGAGATCCTGCAGCGGCATTGCGTGGATTGGCTAATGGTGGGGTTCCTTCAGAAATAAGTGCTTCATTAAACTCCTTAAAGCTGTTTTTATTCATCAGTACCTCACCCCTTATTTCAATTTTTTCTATACCATATTTTTTGAAATCCGCTGAAAGCGGAATCGATCCGACCTGGCGTATATTTAATGTAACATCGTCGCCTGCTACTCCATTACCGCGCGTAACACCTCTTTCCAGCAGATCATTTTCGTATAATAAGGAAAGGCTTGCCCCATCAAATTTTGGCTCTACACTATATTCCACCTTTGCACCACCAAAGAGGCTTTTTAATCTTTCATCCCAGGCAACCAGGTCATCAGGATTATAGCTGTTCTCCAGGCTTAACATGGGAACCAGGTGATTGACCGTTTTAAATTCTGTATTAAGAGATGCACCTACACGCTGGGTTGGTGAGTCAATAGTTATACTACCGGGATTATCTTTTTCAAATTTCTCCAGTCTTTTATAAATGCGGTCATATTCCCCATCACTTACCAGTGGTTCATTCAACACATAATACCGATGTTCATGAAAACGAAGAATTTCTCGTAAGGTATTCACATCATTGAAGTCTTTGTTTTGTAAAATTTCTTTTGTCGCTTCCTGGAGGGCTTTTATATCCTTGCTATTATACATTGTATAGTAAACTGTTTTGCCAAAACTAAAAGTATTTTAAGAAAGCAGTATGCCATTTTTTTCTGGAAAATTTACACATCTGCATTTTGTATTTATAATGTGTGTAAATTACACAATAAATAAAATTGCTCCACATGAAAAAATTTACCTTATCTCTCATTATTTTATTTTCTTTAAATGGTTATGCCCAATTACTTTCCTGGACACCTTCCTTTGCTACAGAGTCAGCGAATCCTTTTGTAATAACAGTCGATGGCTCGCGGGGAAATAAAGGATTGAACGGCTATAACCCAACTGATGTGTACGTGCATATAGGTGTAATCACCAGTTTAAGTACCGGGCCATCTGACTGGAAATATGTAAAGACAACATGGGGAACCACAGACCCTACTTATCGCGCGCAGCCTTTGGGCAGTAACAAATGGTCATTTACTCTAGGTGGTGGCCTGCGTACCTGGTTTGGCATAGTAAATCCCGCGGAAACAATTAAGAAGATAGCTATTCTTTTTCGTAATGGCTCCGGAACATTAAAACAGACCAACTCCGATGGCTCTGATATGTACATACCGATTTATACAAGTGCCATAGCGGTACGTATAACTGATCCATTTTTTGAATCAAATTATAAACCTGTTCCTGAACCGATAACAAAAAATGTAGGCGATGCGATTTCTGTAACTGCTATGAGTAATAATGCGGCAACACTTACATTATATTTAAATGGCGTAGTTACCAAAACAGTCGCCGGTGCTACTTCAATAACAGATGCCCCGGTATTGATTAATAGCGGTAATCAGCAAATAGTTGCTGAAGCAAATGACGGTATCAATATTTCAAGAGACACGCTCAACTTTTTTGTGAATGGAGGCGTGAACGTTGCTCCACTTCCTATCGGCGTTCGCGATGGAATTAATTATGTGAGTCCTACCTCTGCAACCCTTGTATTATATGCACCCAACAAAGGAAGAGTAGGTGTAATTGGCGACCTTCCTGGCAGCAACTGGATGGAGCAATCGGGGTACCAAATGAATAAAACTCCTGATGGTAATTATTGGTGGATTACACTCACCGGACTCACACCCGGCTTCGAATACAGTTTCCAATACATAGTAAATGGTACCCTTAAAATTGCAGATCCATATGCAGAGAAAATTTTGGATCCATACAATGATCAATATATTTCTTCCTCCACTTACCCGGGATTGAAAGTTTATCCAACCGCTACCACAGGAGCAGTAAGTGAATTGCAAACTGCGGCTGTAGCATATAATTGGCAGTCAACTAATTTTTCCCGTCCGGATAAAAGAAACCTGATAATTTATGAATTGCTTGTTCGCGATTTTGTAGCCAATCACAATTGGAATACACTGCGTGATACACTTAATTATCTCAAAAACCTAGGAATTAATGCAATAGAAATTATGCCATTCAATGAATTTGAAGGAAACCTAAGCTGGGGCTATAACCCTGATTTTTATTTTGCTCCTGATAAATATTATGGTCCCGCCAATACGCTCAAAGAATTTATTGATAGTTGTCATAAAAACGGTATAGCTGTAATAATGGATATTGCATTAAACCATTCATTTGGCATGTCGCCTCTTGTACAATTGTATTGGGATGCAGCCAATAATCGCCCGGCACCTGACAACCCATGGTTTAACCCTGTTGCCAAACATGCATTTAATGTTGGCTACGATATGAATCATGAAAGCCTGCAGACCCGTGCTTATGTAAGTCGTATTTTAGAACATTGGCTTACGAATTATAAAATTGATGGTTTCCGGTTTGATCTTTCAAAAGGGTTTACACAAACACAAACCTGTGATAATAATGGCGCTAATTGTAATGTGACAGCCTGGGGTAATTATGATCAAAGCAGGATAGATATTTGGAAAAGATATTATGATACATTGCAATTAAAATCTCCCTCCAGCTACTGCATACTCGAACATTTTGCCGACAATTCTGAAGAAACAGTATTGGCTAATTATGGTATGATGCCATGGGGTAATATGAATAATAATTATATGCAGGCATCAATGGGTTATAGTACCAGTTCTGATTTAACCTACGGATTGGCAAGTACAAGAGGATGGAATAATCCTTACCTCGTTACATATATGGAAAGCCATGATGAAGAAAGAATGATGTATAAAAATATCAACTTCGGAAATTCGTCGGGTGCATATAATGTGCGTGACACTGCCACAGCATTGAAGCGACAGGAATTGGCAGCCGCCTTCTTCCTTACCTTGCCAGGCCCGAAAATGATATGGCAATTTGGTGAGTTGGGCTACGATTTCAGTATCAACTATTGTGGTGATGGAACCATTAACAATGCCTGCCGCACAGATTCAAAACCAATCAGGTGGGACTATTTCCAACAGGCAAACAGGAAGAAACTTTATAATGTTTACAGCGCGCTTAATGGATTAAGAAAAGGTGCGCAGTTTAAGGATGCGTTCACAACAAACTCGTCTGATCAAAGCCTGGGTGGATTTTTTAAATATGTTATTTTAAATTCTACTCCTAATAAGCTGGTAGCGATTGGTAATTTTGATGTAGTACCCCAAACCAGCTCTGTTACTTTTCCAGTTGCCGGTACATGGTATGATTATTTAAATGGCGGAACTATTAATGCAACCGGAGGGTCGCAATCTTTTACATTGCAACCCGGTGAGTACTTTGTTTACACGAGTGTGCAAGTAATACTGCCTGTCACGCTAATTAATTTTTCAGGTGTAAAAAATGGCAATATAAATTCTTTAACCTGGAACGTGGCCGCTGAAAAAAACCTAAATTATTATGAAGTTGAAAAGAGTGATGATGGGGTTTCATTTGCAACTGTTGGAAAGTTAAATGCGCAAAACAAATCAGTTTATACTTACAATGATGAACAAGTAAACAGCACTTTGGCTGTTCAATATTACAGGCTGAAAATGGTGGATAAAGATGGCCAGTTTTCTTTTAGTAATATTATTAATATCCGTCGTGAGACTGCAAGCTGGACGATTGCCGTAAACCCTAATCCATATTTGGGCGACCTGAAAATAACAATACAGTCACCGGTGAATAATTCTGGAACATTATTGATCACTGATATGGCAGGAAAGCGATTAGTAAAACGTGAGTTGATGATAAATGCAGGAAAAAATTTAATTGATGTAAATGAAGGAGCTGTTTTATCAAAGGGAACCTATATTCTTTCACTAATAAGTGGAGGACAATCTCAAAGCATCAAAATATTTAAAGCTCAATAATTTTTTCAGATTAAAACTGCGGTTGCAGGATGTCTCAAATAAAAGAAATGAACATAAAGACGCTGAAAGGGCTTCAATCAGAAGTGCAAAGTATAAACAGGATTGCACTATCAGTGGATTGTGTAATTTTTGGTTTTGATGAAAATAAATTGAAGGTACTTCTCATTCGGTCGGATGTTAAGAAATTCGTAGGTAAATGGAGTCTTCTCGGCGATCTTGTAAAGCCGGAGGAAGATTTGGATTCTGCAGCTTATAGAATTTTAAAGCAACGAACAGGATTAAAAGATCTTTTTTTGGAGCAGGTGCATACTTTTGGTGAAACCACAAGGCATCCTGCAGGTCGCGTTGTTAGTGTGGCCTATTGCTCATTAATAAATATTCAAAATCACCGTCTTAAAATTTTGGATAATGAGCTGCATTGGCATGAAGCAGATAAGATTAGTGATATGGCATTTGATCACCAGGCTATTTTCAATGCTTGTTATAATTGGCTTCAAAAACGTGTACAGGAGCATCCTTTAGGTTTTAATTTATTACCTAACAAATTTTCACTAAGGGAATTACAAAATCTTTACGAGGCCATTTTAAATAAAAAACTAGATCGAAGAAATTTTAGAAAGAAATTTTTTGCTATGGATTTTCTTGTGGACATGGGCGAGGACGAACAAAATGTACCTCACAGGCCAGGAAGGCTATACAAATTTAATTTTGAGAAATACGAAAAAAACAAAAAAAAGTGGCCTGGTATTGACTTTTGATATAAACATGATTGATTGATTTCATTGAAGTGGCAGGTAATTCGGGTAATTTATTTGTCACAAAAATGCAATGCTTTTTACAGAGATTTTGATACAGACTGAAGTTAAAAATAATTTAAATAAATTTTTAACATTATGTTCATCATTCAATTAAATCTCTTATTTTGTGTAAAAAATACACATTCCGTTTTGGGGGTCAAGATTTATAAAAAACAAATATTAAAATCCATGGTTTTATGAGAAAAAGTATTACACATTTATCCAGGCGATGGTTTGCTTTGATATTATTTATGGCAACGGCCATCACAGCCAACGCGCAGAACCAGGTATCAGGCCACGTGACTGATGCGACTGGTGGATATGGCATACAGGCAATCACAGTTTCCTTAAAGGGTAGCACAACGGCGACACAGACAGACGCTGATGGAAATTTTTCAATTGCTGCTCCAGCCAATGGCACATTAGTTTTCACTTCTGTGAATTATAACACTTTATCAGTTCCTGTAAATAGCCGAAGTTTTGTAGAAGTAGCCTTGACTCAAGCAACACAAAAACTAAGCGAGGTTGTTGTGATTGGATACGGAAGTGTAAAGAAGAAAGATCTTTCCGGATCCATTACGCAGGTGAGTGCCAAAGACTTTCAATCAGGACAAATCACCTCACCAGAGCAGTTAATCGCAGGAAAAGTAGCCGGTGTGCAAATTGTATCAAATGGCGGAGCGCCTGGTGCAGGTAGTACTATTCGGATAAGAGGTGGTGCTTCGCTTAGTGCGAGTAATGATCCATTGGTCGTAATTGACGGTGTACCATTAAGTAATGATGGCATACCTGGAACATACAGCCCGTTGAATCTGATCAACCCCAACGATATTGAATCCTTCAGTATTTTAAAAGATGCATCTGCAACGGCTATTTATGGTTCCAGGGCATCGAATGGTGTAATTATTATTACTACTAAAAAAGGA
>JBDTXP010000064.1:0-11211 GCA_040006135.1 Ginsengibacter sp.
ATACAAGCGCATCAATATCAAGTTTCTTTTCTGCTAATATCTTTGCCATTTTCGGTGCACTTTCTTTACCTCTCTCATTTAATGGGCGGTCAAAATCTGCAAGCCCTGATTGAGCCCAACTGCTTTTTGCATGGCGAACGACGATAAGTGTTTTCATAGAAATGCAAAGATGAGATATTTTCTTTTATCATCATTTTCACAATGGTTGATCTTGCTTAATTTACAATTTATTGGAGTGGTATTTAGTTTTTGCTTCCTTACCTACATCAAAACTTATTGTAGGTTTGAGAAAAACTGAAAACCTTTTTAATGAAAAATTATATTGCTATTGATATTGGAACAACAAATTGTAAAGCAATTAAGATTGATGAAGATGGAAAATTAATAACCAATCATAAACTTCCGGTGGTGTCTATTACAGATGATAATGGATGTTTTGAACAGGACCCTGAGCTTATATTTTTGTCAATAATGGATCTTCTTGAAAAATCGATTGGCAGCAATGGAGATGCTGTGGCATGCATCTCCTTTAGTGCGGCGATGCATAGTATAATGGCATTAGATGTAAATGGAAAACTATTATCAAACGCAATGATATGGGCCGATACAAGAAGTAAAAAAGATGCTCAGGAATTAAAGGAGCAAGGAGTTTCTGAAAAGATTTATGAACAAACCGGAACGCCCATTCATGCAATGTCGCCACTCTCAAAGATCATTTGGTTTAAAAATCAAAGAAATCAGGTATTTGCAAAAACTTTTAAATTTATTTCAATTAAAGAATATATTTTTCTCAGGCTCACCGGCAAATACGTCGTCGATGAAGGTATTGCCTCCTGTACCGGTTTGTATGATATTTATAATCATTGCTGGTTTGATAAAGCGCTGGAAATAGCAGGGATCAACGATTCAATGCTTTCACATTTAGTTCCGGTTACGCATATTGAAAAAGATATTCTACCTGAAATAATAAAAAAATATCTTTTTTTGAAAGGGCAGATTTTAGTGTGTGGCGGAAATGATGGCTGTTTGGCAAACCTGGGTTGTGGAGCATTGTACAATAAACAAGCGGCATTAAGCATCGGCACCAGTGGCGCAGTGCGCATTGCAGAATACCGTCCGGAACGGAAGAAGCTATATCCTTTATTTCGCTATTTGTTAACAAGGGATATTTATGTAACAGGCGGACCGGTAAATAACGGCGGAATTGTAATTGATTGGTTTGCAAAAAACATTTTAGGAATACCAATTGTTTCAGATAAAAATTTTCAACTCGTGATGGAAAAAGCCGCAGAAGCCGAAGCCGGAAGTGAAGGAGTTTTATTTTTACCTTACCTGTTGGGCGAAAGAGCACCCATTTGGAATGCAGATGCCACTGGATTATTTTATGGTCTGAAAATAAAACATCAGCAATCGCACCTGACACGATCTGTAATTGAAGGCATCTCTTTCAACCTAATACAGATTCTGGAAGCTATTGAAAATACCGGGAAAAAAGTGGACGAGGTGATTGTAACAGGTGTGGTAACAAAATCCATCTGGTGGATGCAATTGCTGGCAGATATGTTTGGTAAAAAAATAATTCTTAATGAACCGGTCGATGCATCAGCAATGGGAGCAGCTATTATAGGAATGTTGGCTACAGGAAAAATAAAAAGCTTTGAAGAAGTGAGAGGATTTTCCGGGACCAGCCAGACTTTTTATCCGGATAAAAAATTGCATGATTGTTATAAAATGTTTTATGAAGTTTATAAAAATCTTTATCAAAAGAGGTAAAGAAATACCAGCATGGCGTTATATGTTTGATTACAAAGTTCTGTATATGAGATTCTGAACAGCCTGGTAATATTATTATCAAATTAGAATAGTTGGGGAACTATAAATTGAAAATTTATTGTCACATCTATTATTAGGTAAAAAACTTTTTAATACCCTCTCGCATTATTTCCATCCATATAATTTATAAAAGCTGTATTGACAACCCTGTTGCCACCAGGAGTAGGATAGTTGCCGGTAAAGTACCAGTCGCCTAAATTAGTAGGACAACTTTCATGAAGGTCTTCTATGGTTTGAAAGATTACCTGCACAGGGATGGATACTTCTGGCGGAGTAACTAATTGTGCGATCTTATCTGAGATTTCCTGGAGAGTGAATGGTTGATATATTTCCCGTACGAGATTTACGGTGTTTAATGTACCTGCATTTTTTAGATCGACGCATTTGTCATAAATTTTCTTCAATGCACTTTCATTATTTGTTTCCTTCATTAAGGCAATAGCAGCCCTGAATGCGACAAACTCCCCCATCCGGCTCATGTCTATCCCATAACAATCGGGATACCTGATTTGCGGTGAAGAAGAAACAATAATTATTTTTTTTGGATGAAGCCTGGCCAGCATTCTTATGATGCTCTCACGAAGGGTAGTTCCCCGAACAATCGAATCATCAATGATCACAAGAGTATCTACATTTTTTCTTACAGTGCCATAAGTAATATCATAAACGTGCTGCACCATTTCATCGCGGCTCTTATCCTCAGTTATGAAAGTGCGAAGCTTCACATCCTTGATGGCAATTTTTTCCATCCTTATTTTTCGATTCACCATCTCTGTTAGCTTCTCTTCATCAAAATCTTTTTCCCAGCTAAGGATCCTATCAATTTTTATTTTGTTCAAATAATCCTCTGCGCCTTTTATCAATCCATAAAAAGCAGTTTCTGCAGTATTCGGTATGTAGGAAAAAATAGTATTCTTCAAATCGTGGTCCACTGCCTGTAATACCCGCTCACTCAGGTGATATCCAAGAGCAATACGTTCGCGGTATATTTTTTCATCACTTCCGCGCGAGAAATAAATTCTTTCAAAGCTGCACGCCTTTCTTTCCTGTGGTTCTATAATTTGATTAATAGAATAGTCACCGTTGTTTGAAACAATCAACGCACACCCAGGCATTAATTCTTTTACTTCATTCTCATCAAGATTAAAGGCAGTTCGTATAGCAGCTCTTTCACTTGCTGCGACTACTATTTCATCATCTGCATAATAATAACATGGCCTGATTCCGTGAGCATCGCGCACTAAGAAACCAATACCATTGCCGGTAAGGCCGCCAAATGTAAAACCACCATCAAAATGAGGAACAGATTCTTTTAAGACAGAAATAATATCAGCTCCTTCCGGAGAATGCTCATCTTCCTTTACGAGGAAATGATGAATAACATCCATCATTGCAGCAAGATCACTTTGCTTATCCGTTTGCTCTCTTTCACTATTAATGAGTTCAAATAATTCCTCCTTATTAATAATATTGAAATTTCCGGCCATAGCAAGGTTGCGCCCGGGTAGTGTATTTCTTTTGATAAAAGGGTGACAGAAATTTACATTGTTTTTTCCCTGGGTGCCATATCGCAAATGACCCAATAATAATTCCCCAAGAAAATCATAATGGCCTTTCATCAGGCCCGGGTATTTATCAATATCCGGATGAAACTCCGCGATCTCTTCCATCTGCCTTCCCACCTGAGCAAAAATATCGGCTATAGCCTGGGGTGCTATACTTCTTATTCGGTGCAGGTATGGATAACCCGGTTCTGTATTTAATTTTACTGCTGCTATACCGGCGCCATCCTGTCCACGGTTATGTTGCTTTTCCATGAGCAGGTAAAGCTTATTGAGGCCATAAAGGACCGTTCCATATTTTTTCTGGTAAAATGAAAATGGCTTTCTAAGCCGGATAAATGCAAGGCCGCACTCGTGTTTTATTTCGTCGCTCATGAAGGGTGATGAAGCGCGAAATTAATCTTTTAAAAAGGGTAAAAAAGTAAATAGTAAAAAAAATATCATTTTTTTATTAGTAGCTAAATCAACTAGAATGCACTTTAGGTTGTAGCCCTACACAAAAAATTAAATGAAAGATAGTTTAAGCATAAACACCCTTTCTCACTTGAAAGCGGTTTCCATTTGGTTTAGGAAAAATGAGATACTTAAATAGTGATTTTAATTACCAGCAGTAACATCAGACGTGATCCATTTTTTCATGGATTCACAAGAATGATATTCAGGTGCAATATTAATATAGTAAGTAGGGATTTTTGTGATAAACCATTTTTCCAGCGCTTCATTTTTCTTATCCTCAAGAGCCCGTGTAGATACTTTATCAAAATCATCACGCAGGTTTTCGCGATGAGGTTCTGACCTGGAAATGATCTCGACAATGCGAACTGCTTTCCGGTCACGGTCATCAGTAAACTCTACCGGTTTAGAATATTCACCAGGCTTAAGATCTTTCAGCATAACCACCAGGTCTTTATCAAGATCATCTATATTTAAAGATGTTCGCCCACTACCATCTTTACTTGTTAAGCGTCCCCCGGTAAATTTTGTATTTTCATCTTCACTAAACTTAGAAACTGCCTCTCCAAATTGCATTTTTTCATCCATTAACAGCGTCCTTATTGAATCAAGTTTTTCTTTAGCCTGATTCACTTCAATGGAGCTTACCTTGGGTATTTTAAGAATGTGCCTGATAGTGGCATCGTCTCCGCGCCTGCTTACCATTTGAATAATATGGTACCCAAACCTGGATTTAAAAACATTGGATACCTGGCCATCTTTTAATGTGAAGGCTTTTGCAAGAAATATAGGATCCCATTGCTTTTCATTTCTATTTATTTCATAACGGCCACCACTTTCTTTACTCCCGGGATCATCTGTGTAAAGTGAAGCCAAAACTTCGAACTTCTTAGTTCCGTCCTCTACTTCTTTTTTATATTCTTTTAATTGATCAATAGCATAGTTTTCAAGGTCACGACTTGGTTTAGGATACAACACTATTTGCCCTACCTCTAATTCTGATTCATAAAAATGAAGACTGTCTTTAGGAATAGAATCATAAAATGCCTGTACTTCTTTTGGGGTGATTCTTAAATTTTCTACAATTTTTGCACGCTCAGCCTGGGCTAATTTTTGTTCGCGAAATGATTGTTTGAAATCTTCCTTTAATTGAAAAATTGTTTTTCCGGCTACTTGCTCCAAAACTTCTTTAGAACCATATTGATTTATAAAAGACCGTATACGATTATCAATATCTGCATCCACTTCTTCGTCAGATATAGGCAGTGAATCTCTTTCAGCCTGGACTACAAGTGCTTTTAAGGCAATAGCCTGCTCTAAAAGACGGCATGCTGCATCAGCAGGTATTTCAACGTTTTGCCTTTGCATATCATGGATCGTGTTATCAATATCACTTTTAAGAATAATCTTATCTGCAATTGTTGCAATGATCTTATCAGCCACAATTTTTTTGGGCTGAGCGATCAGGCAATTGCAAATTGAAACCAGAAACAGAACTAAGAAAAAATTTTTCATAAACATTTATTGAAACCAGAGTAAGGCTTTTAATATTAAGGTTGCCAAATGTACATACAACCCGCTGCCTGAATTGCAGGCGAAAGTTAAAAGTTGTTTGCTTTTTGTTAAAGAAAATATTTTGGAAAATTAAAGCGTGCGCTTTACCTCAATCTCTTCAAAGGCTTCTATCATATCACCCTGCTTTACATCATTATAATTTTTAATGATCATTCCGCATTCCATATTATTAGTTACTTCCTTCACGTCATCCTTAAAGCGCTTAAGACTGCCAAGCTCTCCGGTGAAAATAATAATACCATCCCTAACAAGTCGAATTCGATTGTTACGTGCAATTTTACCTTCCACGATCATACAGCCCGCAACAGTAGCCTTATCAAATTTGTACGTTTCTTTAATTTCTGCTATACCCAATATTTTCTCCTGGATCTTTGGTTCAAGCATTCCTTCCATTGCGCTCTTCACCTCATCTATCGCGTCATAAATAATAGTATAAGTTTTTATTTCTACACCTTCATGCTCTGCTAATCGTGATGCCTGGAGAGCCGGCCGAACGTTAAATCCGATGATTACGGCATCCGAAGCTGTTGCCAGCATTACGTCTGTTTCTGTAATCTGTCCCACACCCTGATGAACTACGCTTACCGCAATTTCTTCCGTGCTTAATTTTTGTAATGAATCACTTAAAGCTTCAACAGATCCATCCACATCTGCGCGAATGATTAGGTTTAATTGTTTAAAGTTGCCAAGCGCAAGCCTACGCCCAATTTCATCCAGTGTAATATGTTTCTTGGCCCTGATGCCTTGCTCACGTAGTATTTGAGAACGCCTGTTGGCTGTATCTTTTGCCTCAGATTCGTCAGTATAAACTTTAAAGGTTTCACCTGCCTGTGGAGCCCCATTCAATCCTAAAATCAATACGGGTGTAGCTGGTGGCGCACTTTCTACTCTTTGATTTCGCTCGTTGAACATCGCTTTTACACGACCATAATTTTGACCTGATACGATAAGGTCACCCTGCTTCAAAGTTCCGTTTTGAACTAAGACTGTTGCTACATATCCGCGGCCTTTATCAAGACTTGCTTCGATGATAGTCCCTGATCCGCCCTTTGCAGGATTAGCTTTTAGCTCCAACAAATCAGATTCCAGCAACACCTTATCCAGGAGTTCATCTACATTTAAACCATCCCGGGCACTGATTTCCTGGCTTTGAAAATTACCACCCCAATCTTCTACCAAAATATTCATTCCCGATAGCTGCTCTTTTATTTTTTCAGGATTAGCTCCTTCTTTATCAATTTTATTTATGGCAAATACCATAGGAACATTAGCAGCCTGGGCATGCGATATCGCCTCTTTGGTCTGCGGCATTACTGCATCATCTGCAGCTACTACGATCACTGCAATATCAGTTACTTTGGCTCCCCGCGCACGCATGGCAGTGAAAGCCTCGTGACCTGGTGTATCCAGGAACGTAATCGAACGGCCGTTTTTAACTGTTACTTCGTATGCGCCTATATGTTGTGTAATTCCTCCTGCTTCGCCTGCTATTACATTTGCATGCCTGATGTAATCCAATAAAGATGTTTTACCATGATCTACGTGACCCATGATAGTAACTATTGGCGGCCTGGATACGAGATTTGCCGGATCCTCATCTTCCTCATCTTCTTTTAATTCATCATGATCATCTATATCTATAAATTCTACTTCAAAGTTAAATTCACTGGCAACGAGTTCAATGACATCCGCTTCCAGCCTTTGGTTTATTGAAACCATAATACCAAGGCTCATACATTTGCTTATCACATCCGCGAAGCTTACATCCATCAGATTAGCAAATTCACTTACTGAAATAAACTCTGTAACCAACAATTTATTATCTGTAGTTTCATCGCCCACATTCTCTGCAGCCTCTTCTCTTTTTTGCTTGCGATATTTGGCTTTAAGGCTTTTTCCCCGTCCGCCGGTGCCTGCTAACTTGGCTTGTGTTTCCTTTATTTTATCCTGGATCTCTTTTTGATCAATTTCTTTTTCTTCCCTTGGAGAAGCAGGTGCATGCCTGTTAAATCTACCACCACCAGCGCCGCCGCCCTGAGGACGTGGACCTACATTACGCTGGAAACCCGGACCTGGATGAGGCGGAGCTTTTTTCTCAACTACAATCCTTTTTCTTTTTCTCTTTTCATCGGTAGGACGGGTACGGCTCTCAGCAGGAGTAGGCAGTTCTATCTTACCCATTATCTTCGGCCCTTGTAATTTATCTATTTTAATATTGGTAATGGTAGGCTCTTCTACTGGAGCTATAGGACCTTTTGTTACTTCCGGAATGGGGATTTCTACTTCTGCAGCCGGTTCTTTTGCTTTTACACCCTTTACGATGGCTCCTTTCTCTACCTTCTTCTTAATTTCTTTTTTAGGTCTAACGGAGCTATCAATTGTACTTAAATCTATCTTATCAATGACCTTGAGACCTTCTACTTCGGGAGCTTCAATGTTTGTAATTTCCACAGTTTTTATCGGCTCTTCAGCTGGCTTTTTTTCTTTTGTAGCCTTTTCACTTTTTGTTTCTTCAGGTTTAATTTCTTCTTCAACTGGCTCAGGCTTCTTTTCTTCTGCAATCGGTTCTACTTCTTTTGCTTTAACAGGTTCAGCTGGTTTGGTTTCCTTTTTAGTGAAAGAAAGATCCTGTTCATCTCTGCGTTTTTTTGTATCGGCAGGCGCATTTTTAGGGAGGTCTATTTGTTCTGCCTTTTGCCTTGCTACTTTATCTGTTTGAAACTCTACCTGTAAAACACGGTACATTTCTTCAGATATTTTCGAGGTGGGTTTAAGCTCTTCGGCTTCGAATCCTTTGGACACAAGAAAGTCCGTCAAGGTATCTTTACCTATATTAAACTCTTTGGCTGCTGCCATTAACCTCGGTGTATTTATTTCTGCCATTAAAACCTCTCCTAATTTTCCTTTACTTAAAAAGGAAATAATTTTTATAAAATAATATCAATGTACGGTTTAAAATGATACATCTAAGATCATTCAGCCGAAAATTCCTCTTTCAATATTCTTTTTACTTCAGCGATGGTTTCTTTTTCAAGATCAGTACGTTTTTCAAGTTCTTCGTCAGAAAGATCTAAAACACTTTTCGCGGTGTCGCATCCTATTTTCTTGAACTCATCTATTACCCATGTTTCCAACTCATCTGTAAATTCATCCAGGTCCACATCGTATTCTTCTACCTCACCTTCATTATCCCTGAAGACATCTATTTCAAGACCTGTAAGCTCGCATGCCAGTTTAATATTAACGCCACGGCGACCAATAGCCAATGAGACCTGGTCTGGCTTTAAATAAACCTTTGCATGTTTAGCTTCCATGTCCACATCCATGCTGGTGATTTTAGCAGGAGTTAATGAGCGTTGAATTAATAACTGGATATTATTCGTCCAGTTGATAACATCAATATTTTCATTTTTTAATTCACGAACTATGCCATGAATACGGCTACCTTTCATACCAACACAAGCGCCAACGGGGTCAATTCTATCATCGAAACTTTCCACAGCCACCTTGGCTCTTTCGCCGGGATCTCTTACGATCTTTTTAATAACGATAAGTCCGTCGAAAATTTCCGGAACTTCAATCTCCAATAACTTAGCAAGAAACATATTATCCGTGCGCGAAATTATGATGACAGCCTGGTTGTTTTTGAGTTCTACTTTTTTTACAACGGCTCTTACACTTTCACCTTTCTTAAAATAATCAGAAGGTATTTGTTCTGATTTCGGCATTAGCATTTCATTCCCTTCTTCATCAAGAAGCAGGATTTCTTTTTTCCAAACCTGGTAAACTTCCCCGCTTATGATATCGCCTATACGATCTTCATATTTCTTAATTAAAATATTCTTTTTCAGATCATTAATCCGACTGGCGAGTGTTTGCTTGCCGGCGAGTATGGCTCTTCTGCCAAATTCTTTTTGAATATCCACTTCCTCGTAAAGTTCTTCACCTACCTGGTAATCGGGCTCTATTTTAATTGCATCCTTATATTCAATTTCTGTAAGGGTATTGTACAAATCATCATCATCAACGATGGTTCTTCGCCTGAATATTTCAAGGTCACCTTTCTGATCGTTAACGATCACATCGAAATTTTCATCGGAGCCATACTTTTTCCTGATGAGTGTTTTAAACACATCTTCCATTACTTTCATTAGGGTAGGCCTGTCAATGTTTTCAGCGTCCTTGAACTCCTGGAAAGATTCTATTAAGTTAATACTTGCCATGCTGCATTTTTAAAAAGTTACCTGCACTTTTGTGTGCTTTATCTGATCAAATAATATATTACTAATTTTTATTGTCGCCTTCTTTCCTTTTCCTTCCTTTTCTTCAATTGAAATACCACTTTCTGAAGCATCCTTTAATACACCTTCTATTTTGCTGTTATCATTCAAAAGTACTTCTACCGTCCTTCCTATATTCTTTTTATACTGCCTCATGTCTGTCAAAGGCCTGTCAATACCGGGTGACGACACTTCTAAAGAAAAATTATTATCAGGGAATAAGCCATTCTCTTCAATAAATTTATAAAGAGGCCGGTTTACTTGTGTACATTTCTCTATAGTAATTCCTTCATCAGAATCCAGTAAAACAGATATAGAATTTCCTGCTGTAATTTTCACTTCTATTAAAAAAACCTCAGGCCACTTTTCAATTATGCCATTAATAAATGATTCAATCTTTTCGTGTACCACTGTATTAATCATCTGTTGAAAATGCTTTTCTAAATAAAAGAAGGGAACGCTTCCGTTCCCTTTCACTGATCTTTTACGGGCGCAAATATACGTCTCATGATATATGGCACCAAAAATTTATTTTACCATTCAGCCGGATTAACATTTATTTCAAATGTGTTTAGAGCCGGTTTAATCACTATTTGTAGGAAAGTGGTTATTTTTGATTCATGAATATTTTTAAACTGGCCTGGGAATTACTGGTTGTTTATATTATCTATAAATTAATCTTTAGTTTCATCATCCCTCTTTATCGTTCTGCAAAAAATATGCGGCAGCAATTTAATGATCTGCAATCAAAAATGCAGCAGCAACAGCCGCCTGGCTCAGTAAATGTAAATGATGAAGCTGTAAATCAATCTCCCGTGAAGGAAGGTGAGTACATAGAATACGAGGAAGTTCCAGACAAAGTTTAATATTCCTTCATTCCCAATATAAGTTCTCAATCTTTTCATCTTTTTTAAGGAGGATGCTTTTCATCCCTGCAAGTTTTGCTGCTTCCACATTTTGAATAGAATCATCTATAAAACAAGTCTCTTGCGGTTTAATGTTGGCATGATCAAGGATAAACTGGTAAGAAGTGATATCTGGCTTTCTTAATCCAATTTCACAACTATAGAAGGCTTTTTCAAAAAGCTCGTTAAAAGGTTGAGGCCTTGGCTTTTCAAGATATATTTCTTGGAATTTTTCCATGTGAATAACATTCGTGTTACTGAAAAGAAAAATTCTATAACGTTTTCCTATTTCAGATAAAAAAATCAAACTTTCTTCCCTGAAATCAAGAATTAAAGAATTCCATGCCTTATCAATTTGTTTTTCGGTTAAATTAAGTCCTGAGCATTTTTTAAGCTGTGCATAAAATTGGGCTTCCTTAATTCTTCCGGTTTCTAATAGTTGAAATAATTGATCCGCGGAAGCCTGGGAGTACATTGAATCAAAATCCTTCACGCCGAGATCTTCAAAGGCTTTTTGTGTGAGGTGATAATCAATATCGAGCAATACTCCACCGAGGTCGAAAATGATATTTTTAATTTGAGGCATGTGCAAAGAAAAATAAT
>JBDTXP010000065.1:0-11138 GCA_040006135.1 Ginsengibacter sp.
AAGCCCCGATACCCTTGGGGCTTTATGTTTCTATTGATGTTGTTTTTAATACTGCAAAGCCTGCATCATGAGTTTGAATAACGATATATATCCCAACCTCTGTTTTTCCAAAACGCCATATGGAAACATCTTGTGCATTACTTGCTAAAAATGATTGAAGCTTTTTATATCTGCCAGCAACGGCGATCATAACATCATCTCCACTCATTTCAAGATTATGAATGGTTCGATTAAAAAAGTCTGATCCCGTCATTGTTGATGAAGGCGCATCTGCCGGGTACAATGCTTTAATTGTCTGTATGAAATCTTGCTGGTTTTTATTATTTACATCCACGAATTCAAATGGATAATCGGACTCAGAACTATAAAGTAATTTGTCAGTTAGTGGTATTAATGATTGTTTGAAAGTTGAGAGGTCCATATTTTTTTTATTAAGTGATTAGGCCAGGACACAAGTTACTAAAAGATGGTTTTGATTAAGAGTTGTAGTAAAAATAGTGAAAGTTTTATTTTCTTCCAGACGTAAAGTATCTCCCTGAGTTTTGCGGCGTCTTCACGAACCAACATTAGCCCAGGATTAATAAAATAAAAAGTAACTTTTAATAACCAAAACCGTTAGTTTCGTTGCCTAAAAAATTTAACCGAATGAAAAAAATCTACCTGCTTTTTTTCGGTTGTTTCATTACAACCATAATGCTTGCCCAAACTAATCCTGCAGCACAAATGCTGCCCTTCAACTTCACTACACAAACTGGTGGTGTATTGCCTGATGGTATGGCTGCGCATAAATTTGCCGCTATACCTACAACAAGAATTCTTACGCCTGGTACTGCCGACCTCCCTTATATTGTAGGTTCCACAAGTGGTGGTTGGAATGACCAGGGAGTGAACGGAATAGGAATACTCGCGTCCGGAACTAACCAGGCCGGAGCTCTTATAGTTGCTGTTAACACAACAGGTAAAACCGGTATAACTGCGAGCTGGAAAGTGAGAACGATACTTAACCAGGCTTCAAGGGATAATAGCATTGCGCTACAATATCGTGTTGGTACTACCGGTAATTTTATTGATGTGGGTACTACCTCTACTTTCTCATCTACCGGCACAGTTGCAGGAGACGCAACATCCTATTCAGAATTGCTTCCGTCCGGCGCAGAAAATCAAGCCGTCGTTCAATTGAGATGGATATATTGGGAATCTGCAGGTACTGCCGGAAGCAGGGACAGGCTTGCGATAACCAACATTAATATTGCACCACCTTCCGGGCCTTGCGTAACCCCAACAATGCAGCCTACGGCTTTGGTTTTTGGAGCCATTAACGATGTTTCAATAGCAGGAAGCTTTACGGCAAGCAGCCCTGCTGCTGATGAATACCTGGTTGTAATGAGTGCTAATAATATGCTTACATCAGATCCCGTAGATGGCCAGCCCTACAATGTGGGTGATGGACTTGGCGATGGTACCGTAATAGCAAAAGGAACTTCATTAAGTTTTAATGCCACTGCATTAGCCCCTTCAACTACTTATCATTTCTTTATCTTTTCTATTAACAGCGCATGTACATCGGGACCAAAATATTTATCGCCAAATCCATTGACCGGCACCGCATCCACAGTGGCAGGGCTGCCTGATTGTGTTGCATCAACAACCCAACCAACTAATCTTGTTTTTAGCAACACAACTGTAACAAGTATTAGCGGAGCGTTTAGCCCTAATGGTGCTGATGAATATCTTGTGCTGCAAAGTACTTCATCAACTTTAAGTAATAACCCGGTTAATGGGACTGTGTATAATCCAGGGAATGCTTTAGGTAATGCAACAGTAATACAAAGAAATGGCAATTCTAGTTTCACCTCCAATTCATTAGCAGCTAATACAACTTATTACTATTTTATTTTTAGCATAAGTTCTCAAAACTGTGTGAATGGACCTGTTTATAATATCACCAACTCTTTGAGCGGAAATGAAACTACTTTACCATTGCCTCCTTGCAGTACACCGACTGATCAGCCAAGCAATTTGTTGTTAAGTCCTTCCAATACTGCTATATCAGGCAGTTTTGCTGCATCAGCAAGCGCAGATGATTATTTGGTTATAAGAAGTAATAATCCAACTTTGGCCGGACAGCCAGTTGATAATACAGTTTATAATATTGGAGATAATATTGGAGGTGGTATCGTAATTGCAAATAGTAATTCAACAAGTTTCGCTACCGGAGGGCTTACCCCATCTTCCTCCTATTATTTTTTTATATATGCGGCCAACATGAATTGTATTGGCGGGACTAAATATTTTACCGTAAACCCTCTAACAGGGAATACCACCACTACAAGTGCACCTTTGAATAATGTTTATTTTGGAAATCTGCACTCACATTCTGATTATTCTGATGGAAATAAGGATAACCCCGGCTACACTCCTGCAGACGATTATACCTATGCCATGACCGCCCAATGTATGGACTATCTAGGCATCTCAGAACACAATCACTTTAGCTCAGCTAACAACCCAGGGAACATAATAACTACCTACCACATGGGGTCCACCCAGGCAAATTCATTTACTTCTTCGCACTCGAATTTTCTGGCTATGTACGGTATGGAATGGGGCGTGATTTCAGGCGGGGGCCATGTAGTAGTATATGGTGATGGTATGGATAAATTATTTGGTTGGGAAACAACTGTGCCTGGTGTTGGAATTAATTACGATGTCTTTGTGGCGAAGAATGATTATACAGGGCCGGACGGTTTATTTAAAACCATCAATGATTATATAGCCAACAATACTTTCGCATCATTGGCTCATCCTAACTCTACAGACTTTGGCAATATTGCAAGTACCTATAATGCTG
Source organism: Ginsengibacter sp. (assembly GCA_040006135.1). Classification (GTDB taxonomy): domain Bacteria; phylum Bacteroidota; class Bacteroidia; order Chitinophagales; family Chitinophagaceae; genus Ginsengibacter. Next base: position 2,852 of record JBDTXP010000065.1, read on the forward strand.
TAGCAGACGAGGCCATCACTGGTACTGCTGTGGAAAGTGGTCCTGCTTTTTCTACGAATACCACCTATACTGATCCGGGATCTTCTATGTCATACCTATCGTATTTTCTAAAGATGCTGGCAAAAGGATATCACCTGGGGCCTACTATTGATCATGATAACCATAACACTACTTTTGGCCATACTACTTATTCGAGGACTGCTATTATTGCACCCTCGTTAACCAAAACTGAAATAGTAAAGGCGATGCGCAATATGCATTTTTATGCAACACAGGACTGCGATAGTAAGTTGGACTTTACGATCAATACAAAAATTATGGGTTCAGTCTTTACCGATAGAGGTTCGCCTGTAATGTCCGTTAATCTTACCGATGCTACTACAACTACTTCTACTGCAATCATTAAAATAATGTACGGCAACCCAGGAAGCGGGGTGCTTCCTGAAAGCATTTATTCAGTGACAGGTAATACTTTGTCTTTTTCAGATAACAATTTAGCAGACTTGGCCACAGGATATTATTATGTGGACGTTACCAATGGAACCAGCCGGATTATTTCGGCACCTATTTGGTACACACGAAATGACGGAGTGGTACTGCCTGTGAAACTAAGTGCGTTTGATGTAGAAAAAATTAACAGCAGTGTGAAAATATACTGGATAACAGCACAGGAAAATAACAGCAGTTATTTTATAGTTCAGCACTCTATAGATGGCAGAAGATGGTCGGATATTGGACAGGTTAACGCGATGGGTTTTAGCGTTAATCTAACGCAGTATAGCATGATGGACAACGCTCCTAACATAGGAATCAATTTATACAGATTGGAACAATTAGACCGGGACGGGAAAACACAATACAGTACCGTTAAATCAGTTTTATTCAGCAAAGGATATGATGTGCTGATAACTCCAAACCCAGCTACTGCTTATATCAATGTTTATCTTTCAAGAAGCAGTAATACTACTTCAAAAATTTCTCTTTATCAGATAAATGGAATTTTGGTAAAACAAATTGTAACCAGTAATTCCACATTGCAAATAAATACTTCTTCTTTTGCTAAAGGATTGTATTTTATCAAAGTGATTGACGGAGATAAAGTGATTACACAAAAGATATTGATACAATAATATTGTTTGAATAGATTTTAAAATCCCCCGGCTATAAAATCGGGGGATTTTTTAGTTCGGCAGATTTACCCAGACTAACAAAGAAACAAAACGCTTTTTTTCATCAGTGTGCCTTGAATAGGACTCTTTGAAAAGTTTACCGGGTCTGTCTAAAAAGATTAAATTCCCTTAGGAATTACCTGTGTCGTCGGTTAGCTATTTATAATAAATAGGATATATATTATGAGATCGGAACGGTCCTATGTTTTGTTTGTTCAGTTATGTGACGAAATTAAAAACCATTAATACAAGAATCTTTAAATTATTTCAAGAGGTACGAAATGCAAAAAATTAGATATAACTCAGTTTGAATTTATTGTTTAATTAATGCTAGATGTATGCGCTATGTCACTGATTAGCTAGCCCACAATCCTTACAAACATTTATTCAACCACTTTATTTATGGCTACCATAATCATATCCGAACCAGCAGACTTCGGGGAAAAGGGGGAGTAAATAGGAAGTTTCCTGTGTTGATATATTTTTCTCTTTTAATTTGCGGTTTTAAGGAGCGCGGATGCAAATGGTAAACGGCTTGCTGGCTGCAATGGAACGACAGATAAGCGCAGTGAAGTGAAACGTAACGAGTGACCTGAGTGGAATGGAAGACTGTAAACGGATTATCTTTTGCATTTTTGAAAAGCCATGAGCAAGCTGTATGGAAAAAACATGGTCATGCTTTTTCCTGCGAGAACCCACAATAGCATGCTTGAGCAGGATGAAAAAGTATGGTCTTTTTTTCATTCTGCTTGTGGAGGAAAAGCAGTGGAGGATCTGCGTTGGGGATAGAAATGAAAATCCCTTTTTGATAAAAAAAGATTGCAATGAAAAGCCCGTCCTTCAGGAAACGCCATCAAATATTAAAAATACACAATCCTAACCTAAGTTTACGTGTAGGCCAAACTGTCTTTCATAGATAAGCCGACATATTTAAATTCATAAAGGGTTTAACAAACGGTACAGATTTACTCATGCAATAGTATTAGAAATATTTCACATCAATTGAATCAATACATATTTGAAGCACAGGTATCGCTCGCTTGCATGAGCCTTGCTGCCAAGTTAAATGAGGCAGAACCTTCTGCATATAGGTATTGCAATTTCAGTGGGATTAGTTTTAGGCAGGTTCTTATTTTTTTTCTTTAAACTCTATTACTTTGATAAAGAGGACGTAATAATAACGTTTTATAATTTTGTCTTTTGAGAGACCTGATGGACACCACAATGGTTCCGTGTTACTGTCCTTGTTAGCATATAAAAACATCAAGTCTTTTGGCATATTTATATTAATAAATCCAGTACTGTCGATTTCTTTTTTAATCGACCATCTTGCTCTTGCCGCAAAAATTTTATCGGGACATTTGGACACGTAAGAGAACAAATAATTCACTTACGCCCAGGTCCTTTTTGTACTTGGTCTTGAAAAAGACCGGCTTAAAGTAGCTGAGGATGATAAACTGAGCAGAAATCTCCTGGATGCTGAATTAGTAGTCAAAGAAAGGGCGCCCAAAAAATCAAAATAAAAACTTACCCTGTATGGCGAAGGTTAATGTAAAAGAGGAAATACTGGTATATGCCCACTGGAAAGGACTTGAAAAACCAAACCTCGAGCAATTTTAATTTCTTTAGATGATATAGTTTGTATTTCCACTTTGGTTAATAACTCGGGAATCAACTCTTGGAAATGGTTCGGCACCCCTTAATAGCTATCTTTTGGAAACCTTAAGCTTAACAAATTCCCTAAGTCTCTACTTGTTCTTACCAGATTGGCTTCAGTTGAAGTCAATGCTTCAGCTAAACCAGAAGGTTGATTACCTATAGACATTAATACATCAAAGTACTTTTGTAAATTATTATTTTGTTTCAATGGAACTTTCCCTGCAAGCCCAATCACAGGTATTCCATTTTTCTTTGCAATGGTTGCTACACCAAAAGGTCCTTTGCCTTGTAATGTTTGTTCATCAATACTTCCCTCTCCTGTTATTACGATATCGGCGTTCTCTATGGATGAAGAAAAATCTGTGAGCTGAAGAAAATAATCTATTCCATTTATAAGTTGTGCGTTCAAAAAAACATGTAACCCTGCTGCGGCGCCTCCGGCGGTGCCACCATATTTAACTGTGGACATATCCCTACCTGTTTGTTTTATCGCTACTTGTGTTAGTTTCTCAAGTGCCGCCTCCAGCATTTTTACATCTCTCTCTGTGGCACCTTTTTGCGGACCAAAGACCGCAGCAGCACCTTGCTCACCTAGTAATCTGTTTTCCACATCGCAAAGAATTATTAATTCACATTTCATAATCCTTTCATCAAGCCCAGATAGATCAATGGAATCCAGATGAATTAAATCACTAGGAAGCATAACTAATTCATTCCCTTGTTCATTCAAAAAATGGATGCCCAAAGCTTTCAAAATGCCTGTACCGCCGTCCACAGTTGCAGATCCTCCCATCCCAATTATTATCTTTGTCACACCTTTATTAAGAGCTGCTTTTATTTGTTGTCCCGTCCCAAATGAAGTAGCAGATAACGGTTCTAATTCATCTGATTTTAATAATCGTATTCCTGATGTATCTGCCATTTCTATAACTGCCGTTTTTCCATTTTCTATTAAACCATATTGAGCATTTATTTTTCTACCTAGTGCGTCTTGTGTGGTAGTGCTCACAAATTCTCCGGCACATTTTTTTATTATCAACATTCCTGTACCATCTCCTCCATCACCTATTGGGAAACATTCACAAGTACATTTTAACTTACTTTGATTTAATCCTTCCTTTATTGCTATAGCTGTATCTTCAGCATTGAGGCTGTCTTTAAATGAGTTTGGAGCAATGAGAATATGCATTATTATCCTTTTTAGAAAACTATTTATTATGTTACATTTGATACAGGTCCTTTGAATTTACTCCTACCCTTTACTATGATCACCGTTACGATAGCGGCTATAATAACCGCCAACGCAATTAGGTATATGTAACTATTTGAGAAATCAGGTATAATTGCAGTATTATCCAAAGTCCGTAGATGATAGGATGGTATTATCCAACTGAACAAATACGTTTGTGCTAAAACAATAAAACAGGTGAAAACTAACAGAATGAAACTATGTTTCACAGTGAACCTGAACAATTTCGATTCTTTTCCCACCAGGTTACCGGCTGCTGCCGCTACTGCAATGGAAGAGGGAGAGATCATTTTACCTATAACTCCTCCGGAAGTATTTGCAGCAACAGTTAATACCGGGTCTATCCCGATAGAAGTGGCAGTAACGCTCTGAAGTTTGCCAAATAATGCATTTGAAGAAGTATCCGAGCCAGTAATAAATACTCCCAGCCAGCCAAGAACAGGCGCAAAGAAAGGAAACCAATAACCAGTTTTTGCAAGTGCCTGAGCTACTGTTAAAATAATTCCTGAATCATTTACGAGATAAGCAAAAGCTAATATGGACGCTATAGTTATGATTGGATATAGAAGTTGCCTGAGGGTTGCCAGAAATACCTTTGCCCCACTTTTAAAACTTAATCCTATTAATGGAATCGTTATGATAGCTGATAAAAAAATCGCAGTTCCGGCTGCAGACAGGTAATTAAATTTAAAAATATGCGGTATTAATTTACCATCCGTACTTATAATAGCGTTATGAATTCCGGGAAATTGAAATACTACCTGCCCAAAAGAATTGAGAAATTCTTTTATTGGCTGCAATCCCCATGCTATGATCATGATGGTTAATACAATAAATGGTGACCATGCCCGAAACACCTGGTAAGTTGAATATTTAGTATCCTCATTAATTGAAAACGAGGCTTCATTTGCAAACCTCCAGGTGTTTTTTGGTTTCCAAAATTTCAAGAAAATAATCAGGCAAATTATCGAACCAATTCCGGCAAGAATATCGGGCAAGGATGGTCCTAGAAAATTAGAACTTGCCCATTGTATTAAAGCAAAAGATAGTCCGGATAAAAGTACAGCAGGGAAAACTTCACGTGTTTTTTTTATTCCGCACATCAAAACCACCAGGTAAAAAGGAAGTATCAGAGATAATAAAGGAAGTGTTCTGCCGACCATTTGTGAAATAGCCATTTCAGGAATTGAGGTTACCTGTGATGCAACTGTAATAGGTATTCCAATAGAACCAAACGCAACAGGAGCCGTATTAGCTATGAGACAAATACCTGCTGCATAGAGGGGATCAAATCCCAGGCCGACAAGCATAGCAGCAGTGATAGCTACAGGGGCCCCAAATCCAGCGGTCCCTTCTAAAAATGCCCCGAAAGAAAAAGCAATCAATAAAGCTTGCAATCTTCTATCAGAAGTTATTGATGCCATATAATGTTTAATGATCAGAAACTGCCCACTCTTTACAGTAATATTAAATAAAAAGAGAGCGGCAATAATTATCCAACAAATTGGGAATATGCCATATAACGCACCACTCGCTACTGATAGAATTGATAATTTAACCGGCATACCATAAATAAAAATGGCAATCAAAACCGCAATTAAAGTGGCAAATAAACTGGCTTTATAGCCTTCCATTTTTTTTATTATCAACGCCCAAAATATAAAAAGGATGGGGACCAAAGCAACCAATACTGATAAAGCTAAATTATTAAACGGGTCAGTGATTTGTGTCCAATGCATGTATTATTTTTTTATGAAGTTTTGCTTGACTTTTAATAATAATTATACGGAGCTCAATGAAAAAGACTTCTAATTTAAATACTTGATTAACTCCTTTTTCCATTCTTTATACAATTCATCATACAAAACAACAGATGAAGGTTCAAATTTCTCCAATGGTTTAAAATTTGTATAGGCATCATCGTAAGATTGATACCTCCCTATACCAATACCTGCACCCAGAGCAGCTCCCACGCTACCATCATTATCATATAGCTCTACTGCCACACCAGTTGCATTCACAAATGATTGTATAAAAACATCGCTCAAAAACAAGTTGGCTTTTCCGGCACGGATAATGGTTGGATGCAAACCATTTTCACGCATGATATCCATACCATACCGGAATGCAAATGCAATTCCTTCCTGTACTGCACGAAAAATATGTGCTTGGGAGTGTTTGTTAAAATCAATTTTGCTAATGTGTGCACCAATTATTTTATTTTGAAACATGCGCTCTGATCCATTTCCAAAGGGCAATACCCATAAACCTTCACTTCCCGGTGGCACTTTTGCAGCTGCCACATCCATTTCTTTGTAGCTCAAATTTCCCCCGCTACATATTTTTTTAATCCAGCTATTCATAATCGCTGCACCATTGATGCAAAGCAATACGCCAATTCTCCTATTCTCAGACTGATGATTTACATGAATAAAACTATTTACTCTTGAAAATTTATCGGAAAATAAATGATCAGTAACAGCGTAAATAACGCCCGAAGTGCCGGCGTTGGCTGCGACCTCTCCCGGTTGGAGCACATTCAACGATAAGGCATTATTGGGTTGATCGCCGGCTTTGTAAGTAACCGGAATATTTTCTCTTAGGTATAACTGTTTGGCTATCCCTTGCAATAGTTTTCCATGTGATGAGAAAAGAGGCTTCACTTCTGGAATGACTGAACTTTCGAAACCGAAATACTTCATCACCACTTCTGAAATCTGATCATTTTTAAAATCCCAGAATATCCCCTCAGATAAGGCAGATGCAGTGGTGGTTGTTTCACCTGTTAATTTCATAGAAATAAAATCTCCAGGCAACATAATTTTATCAATCTGTTTATAAATATCCGGCTCATTTTCTTTTACCCATGCCAATTTTGAAGCAGTGAAATTTCCTGGTGAATTTAAAAGTGAGAAGGAACAAACCCCTTCTCCGATTTCATCAAGAGCTTTATCTCCAATTTTTATTGCCCTGCTATCGCACCAGATAATACTATCTCTTAATACCTTTTGCATTTTATCTACTATTACCAGTCCATGCATTTGATAAGAAATACCAATGGCTATAATATCCTTAGGATTAAATTTATTTGTGTCGTTTAATTTTTGAATAGCTTTAACTGTATGCTCCCACCACATTTCAGGAGACTGCTCGGCCCAACCTGGCCGAAGTGAAGTAATTGGCGTTTCTGTTTCAGGATATTGAGTACTTGCCAAAGGTTGTTGTGTATCCACATCTACCACAGAAGTCTTTATAAAAGAAGTCCCTATATCAATTCCTAATAACAGCATAATAGTTTCTTTAGAAATAGTAAATCATTTAAAAAAATTAACTTCTATAATTCAGTTGTATTGCCAAAACTCCTTATCCTCGAAACAACGTTTTCAAAATGTAAGTATAGTTTTTCAAAATCCTTTTTTAAAAGAAGGCTCTTATTGAACAAAGCACCTCCCATGCCGACTCCAAAAGCCCCGGCTTGAAAAAAGCTCTCAATATTATCAAAAGAAACACCCCCTGTGGGTAATAGTTTGATTTTACTTAACGGAGCTCTTAGTTCTTTCAAATAAGCAGCACCTAATTGTATTGCCGGGAATACTTTCACCGCAGAAGCTCCCCATTTCCACGCTTTATATATTTCCGTAGGAGTCAAAGCACCAGGAAAAATGGGGATGTCATTTCTAACACAATAAGTAATAACTTCTTCATTCAAAACCGGGGTTACTATAAAAGAAGCACCGGCATCGAGGGCCCTTTCCAGGTCATCCATTTCTAATACCGTACCCGCTCCAATGTTTAAGTCAGGGTACTGCATTGACAAACTTTGAATAATTTGCGGAGCATCCTCCGTATTCATAGTTATTTCCAAAGTAGCTAATCCAGCTTTTTTACAAAGAGGGGCTACTTCCTCTACGATCTCAGAAGAAAGATTTCGTATGATCCCGATAACAGGTGTGGTTCCAAAAGATTGCCAGCAAAATTTATTTCTTTCTTTCATATAACAGTTTAGAATTAAAAAATGTAAAAAATAAAATAAATTAAGTTAAGTCTGACTATTTCGCTTTAACACTTTTAATTGACCTTTGGTAACAGAATTTTCAACGGTTTCTTTATCTACTAAAATGGTCTTCTCATAAAGATTCAAATCCTGGATAGCACGTTGATAAAATTCATATAAATCGCTACCAGCACATAATTGTATCCGATCAAAAGC